>NZ_JBFAMR010000073.1:0-40817 GCF_040656595.1 Actinoplanes sp. NPDC049802 | reverse complement strand
GGGTGGCCGGCATCCGCGAGACGGCCGCCCAGCTTCCCGGCCGCGTCGAACTCGGCTACACCTCGGGCGCCGGCCCGCGGGTTCCCGACGTCGTGACGAACTCAACACGCTGGTTCTCGCACGCCGCCGGAGGGGCTGAACGGCCGAAGCTCCCGGGCGATCTCCGCGCGCAGCGCCCCGGGGGTGTCCTGCCGTCCGAAGATCGCCACCCGGACGGTGGCGCTGACATCACGGCCGGCGGAAGGGCTAGACGGCCGAAGCTCCCGGGCGATCTCCGCGCGCAGCGCCCCGGGGGGGCCCTGCCGTCCGAAGATCGCCACCCGGACGGTGGCGCTGACATCACGGCCGAGCCGATCACGCACCGGGCCAGGCAGTCGCGGATGCCGGGCCGGATCGACCTGTGCGTATGAGCCGGATCCTGGTGAGCCGGTCAACGGCATTCCGCGGGCGGCCCCGGTGCCCGACGTGCTGCGGTCGGCCGCGCTGATGTTCGTCGGGGTTCCTCGCGGTACGCGCCCGCTGGAGGGCTCGCGGTACGCGCCGGCTGGAGGGTGAGTGGGCGGCTCAGCCCGGCGGGCGCGACGCGGGCCCGACCCGGCAGCGGGTCGCGGTCTTCGGCGCGGCGGCACCTGTTCCGCGTACCGGAAAAGGAAGCGGAAGAGGTGCCGCCGGAGGGACCACCGGGGGTTTCAGCACCAGGTCAGCGTGGAGTTCGTCCTGGTGACGTTGCTGATGGTGTTGTTGCTGCCGGTGCAGGGGCTCCAGGTGATGCCGGTGTTGGACACCGTGAGGTTCTGCAGGCGGATGCCCGACGAGGGGGCGAATTCGGTGCGGTTGGCGATGCGGATCTCGCCGCCGCCGCTGACCGTGCCGGAGACGCCGGCGATGGTGGTGTTGTAGCAGTTCTCGAGCAGGATCGAGTTGTTGCCGGTGTTGGCGATGTCGACGCGGTCGATGGTGGCGCCGCCGCTCTCCGAGACGCAGAACACGCCCCGGCCGCCGCCGCGCGCCTTGACCGTGCCGACCTTGATGTTGTTGGGGTAGGCGTCGCCGATGCGGCCGTTGCGGTTGGCCATCCGGAAGGCGGCGTACCCGGTGCCGGTTCCGGCGTTGTCGGCGTCGACCGTGCCGACCGTCGCGTTGATCGTCTGGTTGAGCAGCAGGCCGGACTCGCCGACGCTGCGGGCCGTGACCGTGCCGATGGTGATGCCGTCGACGCCGTAGGTCTCGACCGCGTGCGAGCGGGCGCCGGAGACGTAGACGTTGTCGACGCGCACGTTGCGGGTCCACTGGCTGGTGTCGCCGCGGTTGTCGATGCGCACGCCGAGGCCGCCGCTGAGGCGCATGTCGATCTGCCCGAGCCACACGTTGGTGACGTTGCGCAGGAAGATGCCGTAGATCGGCGCGCCGGTCACGTTGAGGTACGGGACCTCGATGTTGCTGACGCCGCGCGCGTAGACCGGGGCGTAGTCGCCGCTGCCCGAGCCGGTCACGTTGATCGTGCCGCAGACCGACAGCGACGTGTAGCTCGCCAGGGAGATGCGGCTGCCGGCGGTCATGCTGCCGTTGCCGCGGACCACGACCCGCTGCATCGAGGTACGCCCGGCGGTGAGGCTGCCGATGCCGGCCTGCACGGCGGCGCGGAAGTCGGTGCCGGTGTAGACGGCGGTTCCGGCGCTGTTGCGGGCGGTCCAGGTGCTGCCGTTGACGGTCACCTCGGACTGGAAGGCGCCGCTGCCGCAGCCGGCCGAGCCACCGGTGCCGGTGCCGACCTGGACCATCTGCCACTGCTGGTTGGGGTTGCCGAGGTCGGCGTACTGGGCGATCTTGGCGCCGTCGGTGGTGGAGTGCTCCCACACCTCGACGGCCTTGCCGCTGTGCCGGTTGAGGAGGCGGACGTGGCCGCTGTCCGAGTCCTTCAGGGTGAACTGCTGGCGGGTGGTGCCGTTGTCGGTGTTCTGGACGAGCTGGGTGCCGTCGGTGGCGTTCGGCAACTCCAGGACCAGGCCGCTGTGCCGGCTGCGGATCTTGTAGTAACCACTGCCGACGTCGGTGAACTGCCACTGCTGCCGGTTGCCGTCGTTGCGGGTGAACTGGGCGATGCCCGCGCCGGCGGTGGTGGCCAGGTTGTAGACGTCCATGGCCTTGCCGCTGTTGCGGTTGACGAGGACGTACCAGGCCGCCGTGTTGACGGTGGCGGCACTGGCCTGCTGGATTCCGAGGGCCGCGCCCGCTCCGGCGAGCGTCGTGACCACGAGGGCGATGAGGGCGGCGCGCCAGCGCCGCCTCCGAACCGGGGATGACATTGGGGGATCCCTAGCTCAGATCGGGGAATGTGAGCGCTCACAGGATGCGCATCCGCCCCCATCGCAGTCAAGTTCGTCGATGCGTCAGCCGAGGGTGCAGCTCAGCCCGGCCGGCGTGGCGGCCGGTCCGTTGCCGACGAAACCGAACGTGGTGCTCGCGGCGGGCGCCAGCGCACCGTTGTGGGCCGCGTTGCGAACCGTCACCGCGGGCGTGCCGACCACCCCGTTCCACAGTGAGCCGACCGTGGTCCCGGCCGGATAGGTCCACTTCACCGTCCACGCGGCCCCGGCCGTCGTGCCGGTGTTCTTGACCGTGACCTCGGCCTGGAACCCACCGGTCCACGAGCCGATGGTCTTGAACGTGGCCGAGCAGCCCTGGTCGCCGCCGCCTCCCCCACCGCTGCCGGTGGTGACGGTGCGGCCGGCCGAGGCGGCGGAGACGTTACCGGCCGCGTCGCGGGCCCGGACGCTGAACGTGTACGCCGTGTTCGCGCTCAATCCGGTCGCCGTGTACGAGGCGGCCGACACGGTCGCCACCACGGTCCCGTTGCGCAGCACCTCGTAGGACGTCACGCCCACGTTGTCGGTCGACGCCGCCCAGGTCAGGGCCACGCTGTTCGCGGTCACCTCACCGGCGGCCGGCTGCCCCGGCGCGGTCGGCGCGGTGGTGTCGCCGTCCTCGCCGCCGTCGCCGTAGCGCTGACCGAGACTGATCCCGGTGGTGCTGCCGTCGCCGCCGAGCGGCACCTGATGGTCGAGTCCGACGAACTTTCCGTCGTGCTGCCACAGCGCCGGCTTGAGCAGCGCGTACTTCTGCTCGTCCCAGGTCTTCCAGTCGTCGAGCAGCAGACCGCCGGTGTCGCCGGAGTTGGGGTTGAGCACCCAGAACGTCTGGTGCAGCCGGTGCTCGGCGATCAGGTCACGCAGCGCGGTCATCCACTTGTCCTGGCGCACGTCCTGGCCGAGACGGCCGCCCCACTCGCCGATCAGCAGCGGCGCGGTGCCGTTCTCGTGCAGGTAGAACCAGTTGGGACGCCACACGTCGTCGGTGAGGCTGGCCTTGTCGAACGGCTTGTCGAACCACGGCTGATTGAAGACGAGCGGCCCGTAGTCGTGCGGCGAGTAGACCAACTGGTCCTGGTGCTGACCGAGATTGATCGGGTGGTCCTTGACTCCGCGCAGGTTGCCGCCCCACCAGTTGTAGTAGTAGTTCGGCGACAGGTCGGGGTCGGTGTTCGGCGAGTTCCAGGTCTCGCCCTCGCGCGGGTAGACCTCGTTGCCCTCGACCAGGATCAGCACTTTCGGGTTGATGGCCAGGATCCGCTTGGCGGCGGTCTCGGCGGTGTTCTTCCAGTTGTCGACGTCGGTCGAGTTGTCCCACTTGGCGCGGGCGGTGTCGTTCGGGGTGCCGTGCGGCTCGTTCTTCAGGTCGAAGGCGACGACCGTGTCGTTGGTCTTCCAGCGGGTGGCCGCCCACTCCCAGGCCTGGTAGTACAGCTCCGGGGTGATCGAGCCCTTGTACCAGACCGGGTGGATGTGCCCGGAGTTGTCAGCCTCGGCGGAGTGCACGTCGAGGAGGACCTTGATGCCGTACCTCTCGCACAGGTCCAGCCAGAACTCGAAGATCTCCAGGCTGTCCATGCCGGTCAGCTCGGGGTTGGCGTAGGTGTTCACGTTCGGCGCGGCGGCCTGCCCGTTCTTCCACTCCAGCAGCAGCTGGGTGGAGATCGGAACCCGGACCAGGTTGATGCCGCGGTCGGCCATCGACTCGGTGACCTGGGTGATGTTGGCCGACCACAGGCCGTGGAAGACCCGTTCGGAAGCGTTGAATCCGAACCAGTTCGCGCCGGTGAGCCAGACCGGATCTCCGGCTTCGTCGACGATCTGGTTGCCCTGCACGTGGAGCCAGTCGGATGCCGGCTCGGCCGCTGCCACCCCGGGCGCGGCCACGGCTGGCGCGGTGACGCCGCCGGTCAGCGCCAGGGCAAGTCCGGCTGCTGCGGCGGCCACGCGTCTCCTTGCTTGCCTGTCGAACACGCTGGAACTCCTTCATGGGGGATCGGGGACGGGTGCGCGGGAGCGCTCCCACGACATCCTGTAATCTCCTGGACACAAAACACAACCCTCAGCCATCAATGAACACCGAAGTCAGGAGAAGAGGCCCCGGCCTCTGAGTCCCTGCGCGCTCGCCCCGTCGGCACGGACCATGAATCGCCGACGGTCCCAGCCGGCGCCGCCGACACGCCGGCCGGCCTTCGGGTCGCGTCGCTGACCGCACAGGGCCGCTCGTCGCCTGATGGGAACGGAGGTGCCGGGTCAGCCGCCGGCAGACTCGGTGGGCTGCGGTCATTCGCGAATTCCGGGACGGATCGGACTGGTCGTGCCTACGGTGAAAGATGCCGCGCGATTGATATCCGGGAAGAAGGCCAACCATGTGGCGTAGCCCTCCGGTTTCCGGACATGGAGGCGCAAACTATCGAGCCATCATGATCATTCTTGCCTTCCTGACCGTCACCGTGCTCGCCATGGTCGACTGGTTCGCCGGCCGTGGGGTCATCATTCTGGGCAACCTCGTGGCGGGGCCCGCAATCGTCGCGGGGACAGGCCGCCCGAAAGCGGTATTGGCGGTCAGCGCATACACCGGCGTTGTGCTCAACGCAATGGTTTGGCATCCCAACCGGATTTGGGGTTCCGAGACACACATCTTCTACAACATCACAGGCGTGGCGGTGACGGTGTTGAGTTACCTCATCGCGGTGCAGGTACGGGCCGTGGAACGCGCCGGAGAAGTTGCGGACAGCCAATGGCGCATGCTCGCCGCTGTCGTCGCTCATTCAGACGACGCGATCGTCGCAGCCGACCTGGACGGCCGGATACTCGCGTACAACACAGGGGCCGAACGCCTGTACGGCTATCCCGCCGACGAGGTGGTCGGGTCCTCGGTCCAGGCGTTCGACGCGCTTACCGTTCCCGAGGGTGCGCCCGGCCCGAGCGCCGGGGAGATCATGGGCCGGATCGCCCTCGGTGAGGGCAGCATCCGGTTCGAGTCGGTTCGCGCTCACCGGGACGGGACCACGAAAGACGTCTCGATCGTCATATCGCCGGTACGGGATGAACATGGCGCCGTCGCGGGGGTGTCCGCGGTGACACGCGACATCAGCGCGGTCCGACGCGCCGAGGAACAAGCTCATCAGGCCCAGCGAATGGCCTCGCTCGGTCAGCTGGCCGGCGGCGTCGCCCACGATTTCAACAACCTGCTCGGCATCATGTTGACTTTCATCACTTTCGCCGAGGAAGCGGTCGCCGACCCGAGGGTGGCAACCTTGGCCCCGGACGCTTCCAGTGATCTGAACAAAGCCCGGCTGGCGGGACAACGTGCCGTCGATCTGACCCGGCAATTGCTGATGTTCACCCGTCAGGACACGGTGCGGCTGGAAAACCTCGACATGAACAGCTGCATCGCCGAAGTGCAGGCGATGCTGGGCCGGACCATAGGCGAGAACATCCGCCTGGTCGTCAGACCGGCACCCCAACCGTTGATCATTCACGCTGACGCCGGGCAGATCCAGCAGGTCCTGTTGAACCTCGCCGTCAATGCACGGGACGCGATGCCGGACGGCGGCACCCTCGTGGTCGAAGCGGCGGAAGCCACCTTGGATCGCGATCACGCGGACCTGCATCCCCCGCCGGCGGGTGGACGGTACGCACGGCTCCTGGTCAGCGACACCGGAACCGGGATGCCCCCCGATGTCGCAGCCCGAGTGTTCGAGCCGTTCTACACGACGAAGCCCAAGGGGCATGGCACCGGAATGGGGCTTGCCACCGTTTACGGCATCGTCACCGAATCCGGTGGCAGTATCAACATTTACACCGAACCAGGAATCGGCACGACCTTCCGGGTCTACTTCCCGATAGCGACCAGCAAGGTGGCCACCCAGGCCACCGCAGCGGGACCAGCCCTGACGTTGCCGGACAGCGCCGGGCGTACAGTATTGATCGTTGAGGACGAGGTCCTGCTCGGCGAATCCGTCAGCCGAATCCTGCGGAGCAGCGGCTACCGGACGCTGGTGGCGGACAGCGGCGAGAAGGCACTCGCTCTTGACGCCGAGCATGGCTGCGACCTGTTGCTCACCGACGTGATCATGCCGGAGATGTCCGGCCGCCAACTCGTCGAAAGACTGCAGCACCGGCATGGGCGTCGCCTGCCGGTGTTGTTCATGTCGGGCTACTCCGACGGGCTCCTCGGCCCCGCCCAGATCCTCGACGCGGGGATCGACTTCATCGAAAAGCCGTTCACGGCCGAACAGTTGCTCACCAAGGTCGGAGCTGTCCTCGCCGACCTGGACGCCGTCGCCACCGCGCCTCGAACCAACGGCGACGGAGACGGTGACGGCGACTGAACCGGCGCCGTGGGGTGGAGGCCACGGGGCCGGCTCCGCCCTCGCCGTCGGCGCGGATGCCCCCAGCCGGGCCCGCCGACCAGGCGCCTCCCCATCCAGCAGGATCACCGCGACGCCCAGCGCCGCCCACCCGAGCGCGGCGTAGCACCGGTACGGAGCCGGGAGCGCTTCCACTGACGGTATTTGATCTTCCGGTAACCGGGTTCGAGGCTTTCGGAAAAATGTCGGTGGCCGCTGCTACGGTCTGCGCCGTGACCATCAATCACTTCCTGACGACGTTCGCGGGTCTGCCCGTTGTAGATTTCGGCGGCGGGCCCGATCCGGCCGATCCCGCCGCCGTGGCGTGGCGCATCGACATGGAGGATTTCGAGGCCTCCGAGGAGGAGTTCGCCGCCGCCTTCGAGAAGATGCTGGAGCGCAGCGGCCCCGCCGGCCCCACCGCGCTCATCGTCGGCGAGTGGGGGTCCGCCTACGAGACCACCGCGCCGATCGAGCTGCTGGTCGGCAACGCGTCGCGGCTCACCGGTCTGCGCGCGTTGTTCCTCGGCGAGATGAGCTCCGAGCAGTGCGAGGTCTCCTGGATCCGGCAGGGCGACATCACCCCGCTGCTGACCGCCTTCCCCGCGCTGGAGCGGCTGTGGGTGCGCGGCGCCGAAGGCCTCGATCTGACCCCGCTGCGCCACGAGGGTCTGCGTGAGCTGGTCATCCAGTCCGGCGGCCTGCCCGCCTCGGTGGTCCGTGCGGTCGGCGCCTGCGACCTGCCCCACCTCACCCACCTGGAGCTGTGGCTCGGGGTGGCCGCCTACGGCGGCGACGCCGGGGCCGACGATCTCGAGCCGGTCCTGTCCGGCCGCACGCTGCCCGCCCTCACCCACCTGGGCCTGCGCAACGCGGAGATCGCCGAGGAGCTGGCCGCCGCGGTCGCCGCCGCGCCGGTGGTCTCACGTCTCACCAGCCTCGACCTGTCCCTCGGGGTCCTCGGCGACACGGGCGCGGCGAGCCTGCTGGCCGGGCAGCCGCTCACCCATCTGGAGTCACTGTCGCTGCACCACCATTTCATGACGCCGGAGATGGCCCAGCGCCTCGTCGACGACCTGCCCGGCGTCACGGTCGACGTCTCCGACCCGCAGAGCGAGGAGCGCTGGGGCCGCTACACCGCCGTGGCGGAGTAGATGCGGCTCGCCGTCGTCGGCAACCCGGCCAACCGCCGGGTCACCCTGTTCACCGCCGCCGCACGGCGGTCCGGGCTTCCCTCGCCGGCCGTCTATCCGTGGCGTGACCTGCTGCTCTCCGGCCACGGCCCCGGCCCCGGCGAGCTGGTGCGCATCGACTCGCCCGGCGAGGACGCCGAGGTGGACCGGCTGCTGCGCTCCCTCGGCAGCGGCCACCCGCAGACGACGGCCCGGCACGGCGAGATCCTCGGGACGGCGGCGGCCTTCGCCGGCCTGCGGGCCGCCCTCGACCGGATCACCGCGGGCGGCGGGCTGCCGCTCAGCCTGCCCGCGGACATCCTGACCATGACCGACAAGCGCCGGTGCCATGCCCTGCTGTCGTCGGCCGGGGTGCCGGTGCCGCCGGCGCTCACGCCTTCCAGCGTGGCGCCTCCCGCTCCCGCTTCGCCCTCCGGCGCCACCTTCTCCCCCGCCTCGCCGGCCTTTCCTGCTTCGCCCTCCAGCGCCACCTTCTCCCCCGCGGCGCCCGCCGGTTCCACCTCGTCGGCCTCGCCTTCTTACGCAGCGCCTTCCTGGCCCACCTCGTCGGCCTCTTCTGTGACGTCTTCCTCCCTCTCCTCGGTGTCCTCGCCGCTGCGCGCTCTCCCCACCTCGGCCAGTTCGGCGGCCGACCGGAGCCCTTTCCCGGCCGGGGGATTCGACGGCTACGGGTCGCTGCGGGCGGCGATGCGGGCGGCCGGGTGGAGCCGGGTGTTCGTGAAGCCCGCCCACGGCTCGTCAGCCTCCGGAGTGGTGGCCCTCGCCACCGCCGGGCGGCGGGTCACCGCGATCACCTCGGTCGAGCTGAGCGGCGGGTCCCTCTTCAACAACCTGCGGGTGCGCCGTTACGACGACGAGTCCGCCATCCGCACGATCATCGACCGGCTGGCGCCGGACGGGCTGCACGTCGAGCAGTGGTTCCCGAAGGCGTCCCTCGGTGACCGGGTCGTCGACCTGCGGGTCGTCACGATCGCCGGCCGGCCACGGCACGTGGTGGTCCGGACCAGCCGGTCACCGATGACGAACCTGCACCTCGGCAACGCCCGCGGCGACGTCGAGGCGGTGCGCGCGGCCGCCGGGGAGCGGTCCTGGAGCGCCGCCATGGAGACGTGCGAGCGAGTGGCGGCGTGCTTTCCCCGTACCCTGCAGGCCGGTGTTGATCTGATGTTCCGGGTCGGTTGGCGGGACCATGCGGTGGCCGAGGTGAACGCGTTCGGCGACCTGCTGCCCGGCGTGCTCGTGGACGGTCTGGACACGTATGGCGCGCAGGTGGCCGCCATCCCCTCGTGGGCGGGCGCGGCGTGCGCGAGCTGATCGGCAGTCATGATCTGCTGTTCGTCACGCTGGACACGCTGCGGTTCGACGTGGCGCAGCGGTGCCTGGCCGACGGGCGCACCCCACGGCTGGCGAAGGTGCTGCCCGGCGGCGTGTGGGAGCGGCGGCACAGTCCGGCGACTTTCACGTACGCGGCGCATCACGCGTTCTTCGCCGGTTTCCTTCCCACGCCGGTGGCGCCGGGGCCGCACGAGCGGCTGTTCGCGGCCCGGTTCGGCGGCAGCGAGACGAGCGGCCCACGGACGTTCGTGTTCGACGCCCCCGATCTGCCGGCCGGGCTGGCCGCCGCCGGATATCACACGGTCTGCCTGGGCGGGGTGGGTTTCTTCAACCCGGCCGCGCCGCTGGGCCGGGTGCTGCCGGGCCTGTTCGCCGAGTCGCATTGGGAGAAGGCGTTCGGGGTGACCGCGCCCGACTGCCTCGGCGCCCAGCTGGACCGGCTGGAGTCGATCGTGGCCGGGCTGCCCCGGGAGCGGCCGCTGTTCACGTTCCTCAACGTTGCGGCGATGCATCAGCCCAACCGGCACTACGTCCCCGGCGCGACGGCGGACTCGGTGGAGACCCACGCGGCCGCTCTGGAGTATGTGGACGGGCGGCTCGGCAGACTGTTCGCGCTGGCCGGTGGGCGCGGACGGCCCTGCCTGGTGATCATCTGCTCGGATCACGGCACCCTCTACGGCGAGGACGGTCACGTCGGTCACCGGGTCGCGCACGAGACGGTGTGGACCGTGCCGTTCGCCGAGTTCGTTCTGGAGCCTTCATGAGCCTCGACGCATCGCCCTACCAGGGATATCTGTATGCGTACCCGCACAAGACCGCCTACCGGAGACTCGACCCGCGCCCGCTGTTGAGCGACGTGTGGGCGGGCGAGCGGCAGGACTCCCTTTTCGGGTACGTTCATCTGCCGTTCTGTGAGATGCGGTGCGGGTTCTGCAACCTGTTCACCCGCGCCAACCCACCGGACGAGCAGGTGACCGCCTACCTCGCACAGTTGCGCTGGCAGGCGTCCGAGGTCCGCGACAGTCTCTCCCCCGGCGCCGTCTTCTCCCGGCTGGCGATCGGTGGTGGCACCCCCACCTATCTGACCGCGCCCGAGCTGTCCGAACTGTTCGACATCCTCGGCGGCGTCTTCGGCACGGCCGCGGTCCCGCTGTCGGTGGAGACGTCCCCGGCGACCGCGACACCCGACCGGCTGGCGGTGCTCGCCGGCCACGGGGCGACCCGGATCAGCATCGGCGTGCAGAGTTTCCTCGACGCGGAGGCCCGTGCCGCCGGCCGGCCACAGCGACTCGGCGAGGTTCAGGCCGCGCTGTCGGCGATCCGGGAAGCGCGGATCCCGGTGCTCAACATCGACCTGATCTACGGCATCGACGGGCAGACCCCGGCCACCTGGCAGCATTCGCTCGACGAGGCGCTGCGCTGGCGGCCCGAGGAGCTGTACCTGTATCCGCTCTACGTGCGCCCGCTGACCGGCCTGGGCCGGCGCGCCCACGCCCGCGCCGACTGGGACCGGCAGCGCCAGGAGCTGTACCGGCAGGCGGTCGGCGTGCTCACGGCCGCCGGTTACGTGCGGCATTCGATGCGCCAGTTCCGCCGGGCCGGCGCGCCCGAGCCGGACGGCCCCGACTACTGCTGCCAGGACGACGGCATGGTCGGGCTGGGCTGCGGCGCCCGCTCCTACACGACGGAACTGCACTATTCGTTCGACTACGCGGTCGCCGTCCCCGGGGTCCGCGCGGTTCTCGACGACTATCTCTCCCGGCCCCGAACCGACTTCCGGTACGCGGAGATCGGCTTCCACCTGGACGCCCTCGAACAGCGGCGGCGCTGGCTGCTCAAGGCGCTGCTGCGGGCCGAGGGGATGGACTCGGCCGCCTATGTCACCCGGTTCGGCACCGCCCACACCGCCGACTTTCCCCGGCTGGCCGAGCTGGTGGACCGTGGCTGGCTGAACCCGGCCCGGACCCGCCTCACCGATGAGGGCCTGGCCTGGTCCGACGCCATCGGCCCGTGGCTGGTCTCCAGCGGAGTCCGCGAGGCGATGCGGGGTTACGTCCTCCGGTGACCGGCCACGACGACCTTTACGTGCTCTATCGTGGGCCGCTCGCGAGCTGCAACTACGACTGCCCCTACTGCCCGTTCGCCAAGCGGGTGGACCCGCCCGGTCTGCTGCGTGCCGACCGTGCCGCCTTGGAACGCTTCACCGGCTGGGTGGAGTCCACCACCGACCGGCGGCTGTCGGTGCTGTTCACCCCGTGGGGCGAGGGACTCTCCCGCTCCTGGTACCGCGACGCCATGGTGCGCCTGTCCCACCTGCCGCACGTGGCCCGGGTCGCGATCCAGACCAACCTGGCGGCCCGCACCGGCTGGCTGGCCGGGGCCGACCGCCGGGCCGTCGCGCTGTGGGCCACCTATCACCCGGGTGAGGTGACCCGGGACCGGTTCCTGACCCGCTGCGCCGAACTCGGCGACCTCGGCATCCGCTACTCGGTCGGCGTCGTCGGCCTCCCCGCCCACTACGACGAGGCGACGGCGCTGCGCTCGGCGCTGCCGCCCACGGTGTACCTGTGGGTCAATGCCGCCGACGCCCACGTCTACACCGCCGAGGAGGAACGCCGGTGGACCGCCCTCGACCCCCGTTTCGGCGACAGCGTCCGGCCGCACGCGTCGCTGGGCCTGCCCTGCCACGCCGGTGAGACGGCCATCTCGGTGCTCGGCGACGGCACGGTACGCCGCTGCCACTTCATCCAGGAGCCGATCGGCAACCTCTACGACGGCTCGTGGCGTGCGGCCCTACGGCCACGCCCGTGCACCAACTCGCTGTGCGACTGCCATATCGGCTACGTGCACCTCAAACCCCTGCGCCTACGTGATGTCTACGCCGACGGCCTGCTCGAACGCATCCCCGCGGTGTGGCCCCTGTCCTGACCCCTCGACCGACGCCGGCACCGCCTCGCCCGCGTGACAGCCTCGCCCGCGTGACAGCCTCGCCCGCGTGACAGCCTCGCCCGCCGGCACCAGTCCGCCTCCGACGGTTCTCGCTCCACGCGGCCTCAACAGCCCGGCCGGCATCGCCCGCCACCTACGGTGACCGAGTCGGTGGCGCACTCGTGCCCGTATCTCTGGCGCACCACGATGCGTGAGTCGCGGCGGACCTTCGGCGTCAGCGTGATTTCGCACTCGAAGTCGTCGGACAGCAGCGGCGCCGGCAGCGGCGCCTCCTCGGCGAAGCCGAACCCGACGCTGGTGTTTCGCGACGTGGATGTGGCGCCGGTTCTCGGCCTCGTCGATCGATGCGCCAGCAAGTCACCCAGCCGAGGGAACCCGCCACACCGTTGGACCACCCGCACCAGGTGGAGCCAGAAGAGGTTCGACTACTGGGGCCGGAACCATTTCTTCAAATCACCCGGCGCTGCGGGGGCGAGACGCCCGCCGAATCCTCGGCTGCTTCGGTCGCTCCCCGGCTGAGGAACGCTGTTGCGGTCAGGTCTGGATCAAGGGCTGGTACTCGTTCTCGGTCAGGCCGAACGTCCACGCCACGCCCTCGCGAGCCGAGCGGGTCCGGGGTGGGACGCGCAGCCAGTAGACGCGGCTGGTGCCGTCGGGCTCAGGGGTGGAATTGATCACCTCGACCATCGCCAAGGGTTCGTCGCCGGGAAGGTCGAGCCACCACAGTGTGCCGGTCTCGTCGGCGCTCATCCGGCGGGCGCCGGCCTCACGCAGGTAACGCTCGTAGCCGAAGTGCTCCAGCATCACGCGGCGGATCTCGGCGTTCGTCTCCCGGCGGACCCGGTCGACGGTCAGCGACGGCAGCTCGGCCGCCAGGGCGGAGGGGATCGGCATGCCGCGCCAAGCCCACAGACCGTAGCCGTCGGCGAACTCCATGGCCGGGCCCTCGCCACGGTGCATCCGGCCCACGTTGTCCCGGGCCAGGGTGACGGGACGTTGGGTCAGCACGGCGACCCGCTCGAAGGCCCACCACCAGCCGCTGTGCCGTGCCACCCGAGCCAGGCCGGCGAGCCCCGCGCTCAGGCCGGCCTCGGGGCACAACCGTGCCGCGGCCTCGAACGTGCTCAGCCAGGGCCCGTCGTGCTGCCCGTAGACGGCGTCGAGCACCACCGGACCGGCGCCCGGCAGATCGGCGGCGAGGTCCTCACTCAACCGGGACCGCAGCCGCCCCGCGACCATGTCCATCACCAGCGGCCAGGATCTGCGCCCGGCCGCGGCGCTGAGCTGGGCCCATCCATCCGCGCCGAGCGCGGCGAGAGCCGCTTTCCGGGCCGCTGCCCACGGCGCTGTCCGCACCCGGCCGCGCACCGGCCGGCCGGCGCTCTCCCCCGGCGCCCAGCCCTGCCGGCGGAGGCCTGCGTGCGCCTCGGCGAACCACGGTGGCGACTCGGGGCCCGGCTCGGCGCGGCCGGACAGCAGCGCCGCGGCGGCCGCCCCGGAACGCGGCGAGCCGAACCAGTGGATCCGCTCGGGTGGCGGGGCGCCGGCGAGACGGTAGGCCTCCCTGACGCCCTCCTCGGCCGCCGCCCGGTCGGCCGGGCCGGTCTCCGTCGCCGTTGCCAGCCACTGGTCCTCGATGGCCGCGGCCATCGATTCCTGCGCGTGGGTCAGTCGCACCGCCGCCCCCTCAGTCCGCGACCGGCCGGAAAGCGCCCGGAATGTACTCCCGCTGGCGCACCACCCGGTAGCACCCGGCCGGGAGCGGGATCGGGCCGTGCTCCTCGTGGGTGACCCGGCCGTGCGCCGGGACCTCGAGGAACATCCGCTCCGGGTCGTCGAGGTCGGCCAGCAGCTGGAGACCCGGCCCACCGACCACATGCGCGTGACCGGTCGCCTCGCCGCGGGCCAGCACCATCCGCCCGCGCCGGTCACGTGGCACCGGCGCACAGGCCGGCACGTCGCCCTCCGGCACCGGGATGATCAGCACATCGCCCTGACGATACATCGGGCCTCCTCAGCAGCACTTTCTCTGTCGCGAAGGACGCTACCGAGGGGGTACGACACTTTTCGGCGAGCCGGGTTCCCGGTGGCACGGGGCGTCTCACGGGCGTCCCGTGCCACCGGGGCACCGTGAAATCAGAGGCGGATCCGCTGGCCGGTGAAGATGAGGCCGGGGCTGGGGATGCGGTCCTTGTTGAGGGCGTAGAGCGTACGCCAACCGCCCTTGATCTTGAATTTGCGGGCGATCGAGGCGAGCGTGTCGCCGGAGCGGACCACGTAGATCTTGCCGCTCGGCTTCTTGACTGCGGGCTTCTTGGCGGCGGGCTTCCTCGTGCTGGTCTTCTTGTAGACGCCGGGCTTCTTTCCGCAGGTGGGCCATGGGCTCAGGCCGCGCTTCCGGTAGAGCTTCTCGGCGATCGCGATCTGTTCGGCCTTGCTGGCCTTGTCGGCGGTCGGCGCGTACTTGCCGCCGCCGTTCGCCTTCCACGTGCTGCGGCTGAACTGCAGGCCGCCGTAATACCCGTTTCCGGTGTTGATGTGCCACCTGCCGCCGGACTCGCACTTGGCGAGAACGTCCCAGTTGACCTGGCGGGCCGCCTGGGCCGGGGTCGCCGGGGCGAGCAGAAGGCCGGCTCCGGTCACACCGGCGGTCACCAGACCGAGGGCAAGGCGCGTTCGTCTACCGATCCGAGACATGGATTTTCCTCCACGCCTACGAGGTGAGCTGTCGGGTTCGGGCAGAGTGGCCCGGCCGTTTCACACACGGCTTCACCCCGAGGCGCGCACGGCGCGCCGGAAATCGTGGGTCCCCCGCTCCTGCCGTCGATTCGTGTCTGTGAACGGTGGCAGGATTCGGCGGTCCGTCCACAGTGCCCGCCGTACGCGGGACGGCCCGACGGTAACCACGGTGAATGGATGAATGCCAAGTCTCACGCCGGGGATAGTGACGTTCTTCTCAGTATTCGCCCGATTTGATCTTGTTTTCGCCCAGGAATAACCGGCACGGGGGTTATTCCTGTTTAGAGCGGCTTTTCGTCCCACATCAGGACCCCTGCCGGCGGGCGCGCCATCTCCGGCCCGGGGCAGAATCGAGATCATGGAACCACCCGAGATGATCAATGCCGGGGACCTCGTTCTCAAACGCTGGGAGCCGGAGTGGGCCGCGGAACTGGCGGTCGCCGTCCAGGAGTCGTTGCCCGAGTTGAGGCCTTGGCTGCCGTTCGCGAACGAGGACTACGGCATCGAACAGGCTCGCGACTTCATCGCCCGGAACTTCGACGGCGACGACTTCAACTACGCGATCTTCACGACGGTCGGGGAGCTGATCGGATCGATCGGCCTGATGACCCGGATGGGGCCGGACATCCTGGAGGTCGGCTACTGGATTCGTACGCCGTACGCCGGCCGCGGCCACACAACCGCCGCCGTTCGGGTGATCACCCGTGTGGCCCTGACCCTGCCCGGCATCGAGCGGGTGGCGATCCGCCACCATCCGGCCAACGCCGGGTCGGCCGCGGTCGCCGCCAAGGCCGGTTTCGCCGAGACCGGCCGCGACGGCGACGACGTCATCCGGGAGTACCGCGGCGCTTGACTCTCCTGTCAGGGGAGACTCGATCCTCGGTGAGGAACGGAGGAACCACATGGACGATCTGATCCCGATCGGGCGCTTTTCCCTGATGAGCCGGCTGTCGATCAAGGCGCTGCGCTTCTACGACGAGCAGGGCCTGCTGACCCCGGCCTGGGTCGACCCGTCGTCCGGCTACCGCTACTACCGGCGAGCGCAGGCCGGCCAGGCCGAGGCGATCCGGGTACTGCGCCAGATCGACATGCCGATCGGGGAGATCCACGATCTGCTGTCGTCCAAGGACCCGGAGATCATCGGCAAGCGCCTGCAGGATCACCGGGAACGGCTACGGGCCCGGCTCGACGAGCAGGAGCGCATGCTGCGGTTCCTCGAACGACTCATCGATCAAGGAGGATTTACCATGCCATACCAGGTGACGGCCAAACAGATCGACACCCGTGCGGTGGCGGCCCTGCGCCTGCACACCAGTCTCACCGCGATCGGCGCCGACATGGCCCGCGGCTTCGGCACCCTGGTCAGCGCCATCGGCACGGCCGGCGCCTCGCCCACCGGAGCGCCGTTCGTCATCTACCACAACGTCATCGACGAGCGGATCCCCGGCGACATCGAGATCTGCATCCCGGTCCCGGCGGGCACCCGGTTCCCGGACGGCCCGGTCGTCTTCCGTGAGGTCCCGGGCGGGCCGGCGGCGACCACCGTCCACCGGGGGCCGTACCAGGAGATCTCCCCCGCCTACCATGGGGTCTTCGCGTGGATCGAGGACGAGGGCCGTAAGCCGTCCGGGCCGCCGTGCGAGGTCTACCTCAACGATCCGCAGACCGTCGCGCCGGAGGATCTGCTCACCGAGGTCCAGTTCCCGATCGACCGTCTCTGATTCCACGGCGCGGGGATCCAGGCCGATGACGACCCGGATCCCTGTCGGTGCCCCAATAGGCCATAGCTTGGCCCGGCTGCCCTTCCCGGACCAGGCTCGCGGGGGCACGGCGTGACGGCCGGCCCACCCGCCCGATCCGGCCACGCCCACGAAGCCGGGCCACGCCCGCGAAGCCGGGCCACGCCCTCCAAGCCGGGCCACGCCCTCCAAGCCGGGCCACTGGCTCAAAGACGAGCTGTGACCGCAGAGCCGTTGGTCCGCGGCGCGGGGACGAGACGGTCACGGTGGCTCGTGGAGGTGGCCCGGCCCTCGACCGCCTGGAAGCCGCACGACGTCAGCGTGTGCGGGCGCAGCAGCATCGACGTGGGCACCGGGGCGATCTCCCGCCAGGCGAAACACTCCCGGATGATCTGGGCGTTCTCGCCACCGGTGATCTCCCGGTCGGCTTCGAGGATGGCGCGGAGCATGCCGTGGTAGGTCAGGAAGTCGGGAGAGATGCTGCCCCAGGTGACGGCCAGCAGCCGGCCCAGGTAGTCACGGGCCCGCAACAGCGAGTCCTTGAACGCGCCCTCGTTGCCGGTGTAGGCGGCCGTGAACTCGGCCTGGATCTCGTCGAGGTCCTGTGCCGTGCCGGGCAGGTTCGTCGACCGGATCCGCAGGTCGTCGTTGATCAGCTTCTTGGCGACCAGGTCGTGCTGGAACACCTCGACCATGGTGTCGAAGATCGCGCCGGTCAGCGGCAGCGAACGGTCGTGCGGCTCGTCGCCGATGTCCGACATCCGCATGCCGTTGAAGGCGACCCGGATCTCCCGGCTGTCCGACAGCTCCCCCACCCGGTCCAGGCCGTTGATGGTGAGCAGGTTGCCCTTCGTCGCCTCGAGCAGGTGATCGACGAGCGAGTGGAAGTGCAGTGACGCCACGATCGCCACCAGGTCACCGGCCGACTCGTGCATGCCGCCGTAGTCGATGCCCTCGTCGAACGGGCTGGCCGGCACACCGACCTCGGCGAAGATGATGCTGTGCCCCAGCTCGTGGGCGAGCACGTCGAAATTCTCACAGAACGGCCGGGTGTGGTCGATCGTCCCGTTCGGTGACCGGCCGAACCCGAATTCGAGGAACCCGTACCCCGACTGCGCATTGTTCCACTCGATCAACGGAATCAGTTCCAGCCGATCGAAATCGGACTCGAAATGCCAATGAATGGTGTGCCCGAAATAGTCCTCCCAGATGTCCAGGACCCGGCGCACGGTCGCGTACATCGTCGCCGCCGAGAATTCCCGGCTCGCCGGATCCAGGTGATCGAAATGCCCGTCGCCGTTGGGCTGAATCGGGGGGCGCGCGTCACCCCGGAACGGTGGCCGGAAGAAATTGTTGTAGGGCAGTTTGCCGATGGCGTCGATCACGAACATCCGGTCGTCGCCCGGTCCGGGCCGCATGACGGACGGTTCGACCGAGACGACCACCGGCTCGGGCTCCGGGAAGAGCGGCCCCGATCCGTCCGCTTTCTGAAGGAATCGGGGTTGCGGAAAGATCCGGAATCGGGTGCCGACATCCGCGAGCCTGCGATCCAGTTCCAAAGACATGAGAGCCTCCGGCCGCCGTTGATTTTCTGAGAGCCTCCAGCGGATTCCTCAGCAGCGGCAAAGTCAACGCACCTGTCCAAGAACCATCCGAAAGACGCGGTGCCCGGCTGTTCCCGGGCCGACGCCCGACGCGACGGGGCGTGGGTCAGCCCACGCCACCCAGCACTCTGAGCAATGCCCCGGTGAGATGTTCGGCAGCCTCCTCGGCGCTCCAGCCGAGTGTCCGGGTCAGGTCCACGACCACCCGCTCATCGAAGATCGTCACCCACATCAGCACCGCGAACCGCACGTCCTGCCGCGGCACACCGCCCGACTCGATGGCCGCCTCCACCAGCCGGGCGAGCCGTTCGTACAGTCCGCCGACGAACGAGTCCTCGGCCCCACGCCGCGCCAGCACACCCCGCGGTGACCGAATGTGCACAGCCGCCGCACCCCATCGCGACGCCTGCGCCACCCATTCCCGGCAGACCGCGCGCACGCCGTCCAGCGGATCCGTGGCCTCCGGCAGACGGTCGAAGGCCTCCAGCAGATCCGCGATCAACTCGGCGAAGAACGCGTCGACCGCGCTCGCCGTATCGGAGAAGTTCCGGTAGGCGGTCGCCGTCGAGACCCCGGCCAGCCCGGCCGCCTCCGCCAGCGAGAATCCCGGCCCGCGCTCGGCCAGCAACTCACCCACCGCGGCCAGCAGCGCCGCACGCCGCAATCGCGCGTCCCCGCGGCGTGGCCGCTCCCGAGCATCCGCCGCCGACATGCCGAAATCCTAAAGACCGAACCCGTTCCCGGTACGGGCACACCTCCCACAAACGCGACGCCACCGTCCCGCCGAGCCCCGCGAGGCCACTGCCACGCAAGGCCGCAACGCGCCCTACGGCGCGAGTGGGGGGTCACCCGAACACGGCCTCCGGCCGGCCGTGCGCGCCGCCTCACACCCGCCGGAACAGCACCAACAACCAGCAGGAACTCCGGCCGGCCGTGAGCGCCGCGCACGCCCGCCGGAACAGCACCAGCAGCCGGCTGGAACCCTCGGCCGGCCGTGAGCGCCGCCTCACGGCCGGCCGACAGGGTGCTGACGGCCGGCCGTACAAGACCGGTCGCTGAGCGGACCGTCGACCACGGTCGTGTGATGGTCAGTGGGGAAACATGGCGGGCGCCAGGCCGTAGCGGGGTGGCAGGTCGGGCCAGCTCAGGGGGTGGCCGTCCAGGAGGCCCGGTGGGCTGATGCCGGTCCAGCCGTCGCCGAGCGGGATCCGGTACTCCTCGGTGTTCGGGGGCGCGTCGTCCGTACCGGAAGGGTGGGGTTGATCCAGAAGCCAGGCCGCGGTCGCGGCGAGCGAGACGGAGACGTGTGCGGCGGGGCCACCGCGGGCCCGCGCGGCGAGGGCGGTGAGCGTGCCGGCGGCGAGCAGATAGCCGGTGGCGTGGTCGAGCATCTGGCACGGGAGCGTGCCGGGACGGATGCCGTCGGGGCTGGTCGCCCAGCCGATGCCGGTGGCGATCTGGACCAGGCTGTCGAAGCCGCGGCGGCCCGCCCGCGGGCCGGTGTCTCCCCAGGCGCAGAGGGTGGCGACGATCGTGCCGGGGTGGCGTTCGGCGATCTGGTCCGGTTCGAGGCCCAGCTTGCGCAGCGCGCCCGGGCGGTAGCCGGTGACCACCACGTCGGCGTGGTCGACCAGGCTGTGCAGCAGCCGCGCGCCCTCGACGGTGGTGGCGTCGATCTCGGTGCTGGCCTTGCCGATGACGCCGTCGACGGCGTGCATCGGTAGTTCTGGACGGTTCGGGTCGTCGACGCGCAGAACGTCGGCGCCGAGGGCGGCCAGCATCCGGGTGCCGGCCGGTCCGGCGATCACCCGGGTCAGATCGAGGACCCGCACCCCGGAGGCGGGCAGCGGACCCGGCGGAAAGGACACCGGGGCGGCGCCGGCGGCGACGGGGGCGATCGACACCAGCGGCGGGCTGGACGGATGTTCGGTGCGCCACTGCTGGGCGGTTCGGGCGGCCACCGCGAGGCCGCCGGCGGCGTAGACCCGGCGTTCCACCTCGGCGGCCGGGAGGGCGGCGATCGCCGGTCCCGGGTCGTCCGGCACGCCGAGCGCGGTCAGCAGCGCGGCCCGGTGCCACGGGTAGTTGGCGTGGGTGCGCACCCACCCGTCGGCGGCCGGCCACAGGCGGGACAGGGGCGCGAACCCGCCGATGCCGTTGCCGGCGGCGTCGCGCAGATGCGCCTCGCTGCGCATCACGGCCGCCACGTGCCCGGTGTCCAGGGCGATGTGCGGCCGGCGGCCGGTGCGGGCGGCCGACAGTTCCCCGGCGGCGGCGAGGCAGGCGGCCACCGAGGCGACCGCGCAGTCGCCGACGGCGAGCGGCGAGGCGAACACCGGGCCGCCGGTCACGTGCGGGGCGGCGTGCGCGGGCAGGCCGAGGGTTTCCAGCACGCCGGTGAGGCAGGCGCCGGGGTCGGCGGGGCGGGCCGGGTTCTGGTGTCGCTGCTCCACCCCGCCATCATGCCAACCGGTAGCGTGACGGGCATGACGGGTTTCGGGGGACGACCGGACGTGGAACTGGCGCTGGTGCTGGACTGCGCCGACCTGGACCGGGCTGCCGCGTTCTGGGGCGGGGTGCTCGGCTGTCCGGCGCCGCCGGCCGGGACGCACGGCACCTACCGGCAGCTGCGGCCCGCCGACGACAACGGGCTGGAGCTGCTGTTGCAGCGGGTTCCGGAGGCGCACACCGTCAAGAACCGGCTCCATCTGGATCTGCGGGTGCCGGATCTGGACGCCGAGGTGAAGCGGGTGACGGCGCTGGGCGCGCGCCGGATCACCGAGGAGCCGGTCGAGGAGGACGGCTGGACGTGGCACGTCCTGGCCGACCCGGACGGCAATGAGTTCTGTGTGCTCCAGCCGCCGGCTCAGCAGTAGCCGGAGGGGCACTCGCCGCTGGCGAGCAGCTCGTACTGACGGCACTTGGGGCAGCGGGGCGGCTCGGGGCGGGGCGCCGGTTTCACGGCTTTCGGCTTCGCGGCGGCCCGGGTGGTGGTCGCGCCACCGGTGGCGGCGGCCCGGGTGCGCGGGGTCGCCACCTTGCGGCCGGCGGCGGTCTGCTCGACGGCCTCCACTGCGGCGGCCAGCAGCGCGTCGTAGTTGGCGTCGATCAGATACGCCTCGACGTGCACCGAGGTGACCGGCTCGTCGTCCTTCACGTAGGCGCCGTCGATGGCGAGCGCCACCTCGTTGGCCCGCTGCTGGTCGAGGGCCAGGTCGATGCCGCCGGGGTGGATGTGCACCGCGATGGCGTTCGTCTCCTTGGGTCGCACCTGCAGGGAGCGGCCCGAGGGCCGCACGTCCACGCTGGTGCGGCCGCGAAGCTCCAGCAACAATCGTGCCACCGACGGAGCCGCGCCCATGTCAGCGGGCTCAATCCCGTACGTGTCCATCTGCCCTCCGCTCAACGACGCCCGGGGGTGTCGGCAGGTACCGCAGGTGAGCCTATCCCGGGCCGGGCGGCTCGATGGCGCCGGACGCGCACCGCTGTGTGCTTCGACACGCGAAGATCGACGTGCCTGCTCACGCGCTACCCGGCCGGGGGACGCGCGGGGAAGGCGTTGTGACCCGCCCCCGGTTTTCCGCGGCTGTAACGGAGCCGAAAAAATCTTCCCGGAGGATGAGAACTGAGAAAACGTTCTCAGTTACTCGGGAGGCTGTCATGTCCACGAAGGCCAGGGTCGCGGTCATCGGCGCGGGAGCGGTCGGCACGGTCGTCGCGGCGGCGGCGGTCGATGCTGGGCACGATGTCGTCGTCTGCGCGCGGCGGCGTCCGCCGCGACTGGTCGTCGAGCGGGCCGACAGCGTCCGCGAGCTGGACGTCCCGGTGCTGGTCGACCCGGGCGAGGCGACCGAGGTGGACTGGGTGCTGCTCGCCACGAAGGCGCAGGACGCGGCCGGGGCGGCGGCCTGGTTCGGGCCGCTCGTGGGGCCGGACACGACCGTGGTGGTGCTGCAGAACGGGGTGGATCACGCGGAGCGGATCGGCCCGCTGGTGCCGGGTGGCACCCGGGTGCTCCCGGCTCTGGTCTACGTGGCGGCCGAGTCCCTGGGGCCGGGCCACGTGCTGCACCGCATGGGCGCCCGGATCACGGTGCCCGCCGCGCCCGGGACGGCCGGGGACACGGCCCGGGCCACGTTCAGCGAGGAGCCGGCCGGACCGGTCGCCGAGCTGTCGAAGACCGATCCGGCGGACCGGTTCACCGCGCTGCTGGACGGATCCTGGCTGCATGTGGAGCGGGTGGCCGACTTCCCCACGGCGGCGTGGCGCAAGCTGCTGACCAACGTCGGGGCCAACCCGGTGACCTCGCTGACGATGAAGCGGATGTCGGTGATCCAGCACGAGCCGGCGGTCCGGGAGCTGACCCGCGCGCTGCTCGGCGAGGCGATCGCGGTGGGCCGGGCCGCCGGGGCCGCGCTGTCCGACGCCGACGTCGAGCACACGCTGGAGATCTACGAGGGGTTCGCCCCCGACGACGGCACGTCGATGCTCTACGACCGGCTGGCGGGGCGGGCCACCGAGCACGAGCTGATCACCGGCGCGGTGGTCCGGCTGGGCGAGCGGCTGGGTGTGCCGGTGCCGCTGAACCGGGCGATCCTGGCGCTGATGCACGGGGTGAACCACAAGTAGGTCACGGCATCCGGACCGACAGGACACCCTGGACCGGGGTGGTGACCTGGGTGACCACCCCGGTACGCACGTTCCAGGTGATCAGGCCCTCCCGGTCGGTCTTCGCCAGCAGCAGGTCGCCGCCGATCCATTCGAGGACCGCGCAGCAGCCCTTGGTGCGCCCGTGGCCGAGGTCGAGGATCCGCTCCACCACACCGGTCCGCGCGTTGACGACCGTCAGCATCTCGGGCCTCCTGCCCCAGGCGGCCGCCGCCACCCGGCCGGCGCCGTCGGGCACGGCGGGGCCGTACCACTCGCTGATCCGGTAGCCGCCGGGCAGGGCGCTCTCGTCGATCGGCGCTTCCCACGCCGGCGACGGGTCGCCGAGCACCCAGCCGCGGGCCATCCGCTTCTCCTCGGAGGCGACGAGTTCGACGAGCGCCCCGGAGGTGACCTCGCGGCTTCCGGCGCTGCTCCACGCCGAGATCCCGGCAGGTTCGGGAGTGACCGTGCCGGTGCGCCAGTCGACCCGGACCACGCCGGGCCCGTTCGCGCCGACCAGGACGGTCCCGTCGCCCCACCACATGACCTTCTCCTGGTAGCCGGGCACCGGGATGCGGTGGGCCTTGCCGGTGGTCAGATCGATGACGACCAGGGCCTGCGGCTGGGGCACGGCGACCCGGCGCCCGTCCGGGGAGAGCGAGGTGGAGCGCAGCGCGTACGCCTGATTGCCGTCCTCGTCGCGGGTGGGACCGAGGTCGCCCACGTCGATCCGGGTCCACCGACCGTCGAGGCCGAGCACGTGCGGGGCGTCGTCGAGATCCCCGGTGGACTCGGTCCGCTGGAGGACCGCGACGGCCCGGTCCACCGGATGCCGGGACAGTCGCGGTGCGTCGGCCGGGATGGTCAGCGTCTCCGGGAAGGGCGGCAGGGTTCCGCGCGCCGGGTCGGCCGGCATGGCGTCGACGCCGGGCGCGACGGCGACCGCGGACGGCGACACGGCCGGCGGCGCGGGCCTGCGGTCCCCGTCGCCGCCGAGCGGGACGGCCACCGCGACGGCCGCGGTGAAGGCGGCCACTCCGGCGGTCAGGCGACGGCGGCGGCGGACCCGGCGGGCGGTGGCCCAGGCGGTCGCGGCGAGCGACGGCGCGGGGACCCCGGACGAGGTCTCCTCGAGCAGTTCGGTGAGCCGGTTCGTTCCCATCGTCAGCCCTTCCCGACCATCTCGCCGAGCTCCGGCGCGAACTCCCGGAGTTTGCGCAGACCCGCGCTGGCCTGGCTCTTCACCGTTCCGACCGTGACGCCGAGGATCTCGGCGGTGCGCGCCTCGGTGAGGTCGTCGAAGTACCGCAGCACCAGCACGGCCCGCTGGCGTGGCGGCAGTCTGCGCAGCGCCGCCGCGAAGAGCAACCGGCTGGGCACGTCCTCGCCGCGCTCGGAGCGCTCCGGCGGTGCGTCGCTGAGGTCCTCGCGCCGGCGGCGGCGCCACCAGGAGACGGCGTCGCGGTAGATGACCGTCCGCAGGAACGCCTCCGGGTCGCCGTCGCGGACGCGGCTCCACCGCAGGGCGAGTTTGACGAGAGCGCCCTGCAACAGGTCCTCGGCGAGGTGGTGGTCGCCGCAGACGAGGTACGCCGAGCGCAGCAGCCGGTGCTGGCGTGCCTCGACGAAGGCGGCGAAGTCGGTGTCCACACCATTGGAACGCGTGGGCCGCCCTGGATGGTTGGGTGGCTGCCGAAGGATTCCGGATCGGCGCGATGACGGTCGTCTATAGCAGGATGATCTCGACATCACTCGCCGTGGCGTTCCGCTTCGTCGATCCGACCCAGCCGGCCGCCCGCGTCAAGGAGGACCCAGATTGAGGATCACCGACGCCAGGGTCATCGTGACCTGCCCGGACCGCAACTTCGTCACGCTGAAGATCGTCACCGACGAGGGGGTGCACGGGGTCGGCGACGCGACGCTCAACGGGCGTGAGCTGGCCGTTGCCGCCTATCTGACCGAGCATGTCGTGCCGCAGTTGATCGGGCGGGACCCGGCCCGGATCGAGGACATCTGGCAGTACCTGTACAAGGGCGCCTACTGGCGTCGCGGCCCGGTGACGATGACCGCCATCGCGGCCGTCGACACCGCCCTGTGGGACATCAAGGGCAAGGTGGCCGGGCTGCCCGTCTATCAGCTGCTCGGCGGCCGGTCACGGGAGGGCGTGACCGTTTACGGCCACGCCAACGCCGCCGACATCGAGTCCGTTCTGTCGGAGGTCTCGGATTACGTCTCCCTCGGCTATCGCGCCGTACGGGTCCAGACTGGGATCCCCGGGCTGGAGAGCACCTACGGCGTCGGCAAGGACCGCATGTTCTACGAGCCCGCCGACGCGGCGCTCCCCACCGAGAACGTCTGGTCCACCGCCCACTATCTCGACCATGTGCCGAAGGTGTTCGCCCGGGTCCGCGAGGAGTTCGGGCCCACGCTCGGACTGCTACACGACGTACATCACCGGCTCACCCCGATCGAGGCGGCCCGGCTCGGCAAGAGCCTGGAGCCGTACCACCTGACCTGGATCGAGGACCCGGTCCCGGCCGAACTGCAGGAGGGCTTCCGCCTCATCCGGCGGCACACCACCACCCCGATCGCGGTCGGCGAGGTGTTCAGCTCCGTCTGGGACTGTCAGCAACTGATCACCGAGCAGCTCATCGACTACATCCGTGCGACCGTCGTGCACGCCGGCGGGATCACCCACCTGCGGCGCATCTTCGACCTGGCCGGCCTCTATCACGTACGCAGCGGGTCGCACGGCGCGACCGACCTCTCCCCCGTCTGCATGGCCGCCGCCCTGCACCTCGACCTGGCCATCCCCAACTTCGGCCTCCAGGAGTACATGCGCCACACCGAGGCCACCGACGCGGTGTTCCCGCACGGCTACCACTTCGAGGGCGGCTACCTGCACCCGTCCGAGGAGCCGGGACTGGGCGTCGACATCGACGAGGAACTGGCCGCGCGGTACCCGTACCGGCCGGCGTCCCTGCCGGTGAACCGCCTGGAGGACGGCACCATGCACAGTTGGTGAGGACGCCGGCGGCACTGTCAGGCCAGGTTCTTGCGGGTGACGGTCCACTGGGGGTGCACGCACAGGCCGCAGGACGGCCCGGCGAACATCGACCGCGCGGTCTGGTCACCCTTGAGCCGCCACTTCAGCCAGGCCACGCCGACCCGGCCGTACTCTCCGCCGTCGGGCTGGGAGAACGTGCCGTAGTGGCCCACCGGCAGGTGCCCCATGAAGGCGGGCAGCCCGGCCGGCAGGCGGCCGTAGTCGTCGACCGCGTTCGGGTAGGCGATGTCGTCCGGGCCGCCGGTGATGTAGGCGACCGGCGCGTGCAGCCGGGCCAGGCGGTAGTTATCCAGATCGCTGAGCAGCCCGCTGTTCCAGAACACGGTGGTGTCCACCCGGGCGTCGGCGCTCGCCTCCAGCGCTTCCAGTCCGCCGCAGGACTGGCCCATCACCGCGATCTTCCCGGTGTCGAGGCGACCGCGGTACTTGCTGCCGAGGCGGGAGTTCTCCGCGACGGCCCAGTCGATCGCTTCGGTCAGCATGCTCGCGTCGGTGCTGCCGGTGCCGCCGGGCCGGCCGTTCGCGATGACCAGGAAGCCGTGCGAGGCGAACTCCTTCAGGATGTTCTGGAACCAGGTGCCGTCGGCCCGGCAGGCACCGTTGCCCCACACCACGATCGGCATCAGGCCCGCGGGCAGGGTGGCGGGGCGGTAGATCGTGTGGTCGTACAGCCGGATGGTGGTCTCGTAGTCGGCCGGGTAGGGCCCGGATCCGCCGGGCGCGGCCTGGGCGCCGGCCGGCAGGGCGACGACGGCGACTACGGTGGCGGCCAGCGCCGCCAGCAACTTTCGCATGGGAACTCCTTCACGGACAGGCGGCCACTCGGACGACCGTGCCGGATCCGCACGGACCGTCTCTCGTATCCAACGATGACCGTCTATGCAACTCCGGGGATCGGTGAAATCACCTGCGCCGCCGACAGGAAACCTGCCGATGCCGGGCCGTCCCCCTAGTGCTGAGACAGGGCCCTGAGACGTTCCAACTCCCCCGGGGTACCGATGGCGGCCCGCTGTTCGGGCCGGCTCGCATACTCCACGACGGCCCGGGCCAGGACGTCCGGATCCGCGCCGACCCTCGTCAGCGAGGCGGTGCCCCCGAACCGCAGGCCCCGTCTGCGAACCCGGCCCTCATCCGCCACCACCAAGGTGACCTTCTCACCGGAGGGACGAGACGCCCAGGGAGCGCCCAGCGCGTCCCACGGCACGAAGAACGACCCGAACGGCTGCCGGTCCTCGATCCCCTCCGGGCGCAGCCGCACCCCGTTCCCGCGCAGCGCCGCCGTCCAGAAGGTCACCAGGATCAGGACCTGGAACAGCACGGTCCAGGCCGCCGGGAACACGAGGTCCGCACGGCCCAGGCCGCCGAGGCTGCGGCCGCAGATGACGGTGTAGCCCGCCGCCAGGAGGATCACGACCGGGTCCGCCGGCACTTCGAAGGCGGGCAGGCCGGGACGGGCCACCAGCGACGCCGAACGGAGCACCGAGATCGCTCCCAGGATGAAAGCCAGCACCAGACCACTCACTGCGGTGCTCACGCTGAAGTCGAAGTCCACCGCGTCCAGGACGGCGCCTCCGGCCAGCCCGATCAGCAGCGCGCCGACCAGCAGGACCAGCCGGCCCCGGACCAGCCGGCCAAGAAAGTCGATCTTCACGGCCGGGAGTCTAGGACGTACCCGCCAGCGACGATGAACCGTGAGACAGGCCACCGCCGCTGTTGGCATGCTCGATCGGGTGCGCGCCTGTCTGCTTCTCCTGGTACTGCTCGCCGGCTGCGGAACCGCGCCGGCACCACCGCCGGTCTCCTCCGGCTCAGCCGCGACGGCGCCCGGCACCTTCCGGAGCACGAGCAGACCATTGAGTACGGGCTGGAAGATCACCGTCTACTACACGGCCGTCGAGGAGTTCCACCACGACGATCCGGTCCCGGTCACCGGCTGCCCGAGACTGGACTGCGAGAACGGCGACGACCACCTCGGCGAGTACCCGGAGAGCTTCGTGAACGCGGTCGAGGCCGAGGGCACCGGGAAGACGCTGAGCGGACGGTTCCTGAACTGGTCCTACGACACCGGGTTCTGGCTGGACGACGCGCCGCGCGCCAGCGACGGCGGATCGCTGACCCCGTTCGTCTCCGCGGCCGCCGACCCGGGCGTACTGCCGCAGGGCACCGGGTTCACGATCGCGGACTGCGGCCGTCAGGAGGACGGTTCGGCGCCGCCGGCCGCCGTCTGCGCCCGGCTGCGGAAGGCGGAGTGGCGGATCAGTGACGAGTTCACGCCGGGCCTGGGCGGTTCACGGCACGTCGACGCCTACATCGGGCCGGAGACCGGCCCCGGATTCACCGAATCCGAGTGGTACCTCACCCTGGAGAACGCGAAGCTCGCCGTGGGGTGAGGTACCGGTCGGCGGATCAGGCCTTGCAGTTGTTCTTCTTGTTCCAGGCGGCGACCGCCTTGGCCGGGCTCTTCTGCCCGCCCTTGCGCCACGAGGTGAGGTACGACGCGGGCCAGACGACGCCGCGGCGGACCTTCCAGTCGCCGGTCTTCTTGCACGCCGGCGAGATGCCGTAGTGCACGTGGCAGACGCCGCTGGAGTTGCCGGTCTTGCCGACCTTGCCCAGCGACTGGCCGGCCTTGACCCGGACACCCTTCTTGACGCCGGCGGTCACCTTGCTCAGGTGCGAGCCGTAGTAGCGGACGCCGTCGTCGCCGAGGATGGAGACGAACTTGCCACCGTTGTACGGCCCGTCCGGACCGCCCTTCTTGTACTTGTCGACCCGGCTCACCTCGAGGACGACACCACTGGTGGTGGCGACGAACGGCTTACCGCAGGCGGCGAAGATGTCCGTCGCCGGGTAGCCGGAGTGGGTCTTGTGGTACGAGGCGTTCTTCGCCTGTACCGGGAACACGTACTTGTAGGTGGCGGCGGCCGCGGCCAGTTCGACCTCGACGGGCGCCATCGCGGCCGCGGGCGCGGCCTCTGCGGAGGGCTCCGCGGGACTCGATCCGGGGGCGCCGCAGCCGGACAGGCTCACGGCGGCCGCGGCGAGTCCCGCCAGCCAGATTTTCTTTCGCATCGCGACACCTTAGGCCGGGACCGTTGCGTCCCGCTGTCCCGGGCCGGGCGGCCCACCGCAGGTCGCGGCGGAAATGGTGAGGCCCGAGGGCATGGCCAGCCCCCGGGCCTCCGTTTACCACTGAGTTGCGCACGCCAGCACGTTTAAGAACACGGATCATTCTGATGACATCGGGTTTTGCCTTTAAACTACCGCCCCCCGAAAGCGGGGCGGGCCGGAATTGAACCGGCATCCGGTGTCTCTGTCCTGCTCGTTCGATCTGGCGATCAGTGGTGAATGCTGACATTGGAGCGAGAATCTGAGTCTCATCCCGGCTGCCTCTGCCGATTGGGCTACCCCCGCACGAGTGCAGGGGGCGGGACTCGAACCCGCACTGTCACCGGGTGGTTCAGCTTCAGCCTCAGCTGTCAGCTTCGCGCCCGAAATGGGGGCGCACCCCGCGCTCCCACGGGGGTCTGTGACGGGTCGTCACCCGAACAGATAGTCGAAGACCG
Source organism: Actinoplanes sp. NPDC049802 (assembly GCF_040656595.1). Taxonomy (NCBI): domain Bacteria; kingdom Bacillati; phylum Actinomycetota; class Actinomycetes; order Micromonosporales; family Micromonosporaceae; genus Actinoplanes; species Actinoplanes sp. NPDC049802. Next base: position 11,251 of record NZ_JBFAMR010000073.1, on the reverse strand, counting down.
CGGCGCCGACCCGCTGGTCGACGGCCTCGGTGTTGTTGGCCTCCTCGCGAGCGAACTTCACCGCGGTCTGCAGCGCCAGCACGCGGTCGAGGATCTCGTTGACCCGCTTGGCAGGCAGGGCGCCGGAGAACTTCACGGTGGTCCAGTAGCCGACGGTGACGTCCTCGTAATACACCTCGACCTGGGCCGGGTGCTTCTCGGTGGCCTCCGCCTTCACATGGTTGCGCGGCACCTTCTTGGTGCGGTTGGTGCGCACCGGCTCGGTCCGCCAGCTGTCGGTGGAGTCGTCGCGGACCCAGGACTCGGCCGCGTCCAGGACCGGCAGCTTCTTCACGAAGGTGTGCAGGTCGACCAGCTGCTTCTCGAGGAAGAGCAGGTAGGTCACCGGCACTCCGGCGGCGATGGTGCGGCCGTCGACGACCACGTCGGCGCGGGCCACACAGTTCGTCCAGTCCTTGGTGGCGGTGACGTCGAACAGCCGGGTCAGAGTGCGGGACACCTCCCGGAGGATCTCCTCCGCCTTGATCTGCACCCGGGTCGACTCGGCGGGCAGCTGCTCGCCCTCCTCGTCCTTCGGCTGGTAGGTCCGGGAGATGCCGGCGAGCGGCGCCGTCTTCTGCACGGCGTGATGGGCCTCGCTCAGGTCGGCGAACGCCTTGCTCTTGACGCCCTTCTCGACGGCGATGATCTGGTTCAGCTTCGGCACCGGTGTCCCCTTTCAGCGGTGCGAACGCTAGCACCGGCCCGCCACCGGATCGAACGAATTAGGGCGTATCCGGTACGGGGCCCTGGATGTCCTGCCGGGCGACCCGGCACCAGGCGTTCTCCAGCACCTCGGTGAGGGCCCCGGTGCCCGGGAACGCGACGTCGTCGACGGAGCTGATCGGCCGGGCCGGAAAGCGGGAGTTGACGGCCGCCGCGCCGGTCATGCCGGACAGGTCGGCGGTGGTGAGCGCCCGGGAGATCTGCGGGACACCGGCCGCGCCTAGCTCGCCGCGCAGCAGCCGCATCGTGACGCCGGCCAGCATGGGCGCGTCCGGCCAGACCACCCGGGCACCGTCCCACAGGACGAGGTTCCACACCGAGCCCTCCCGCAGGAACCCGTCACGGCCGGTGAAGACGACATCGTCGAAGCCGGCCCGCCGCGCCTCGGCGGCGTGGTGGAACAGGCCCAGGGTGGCGCGGTGCTTGAGGTGGGGCAGCTCGCGTTCGTACACGATGGTGCGGGCCCGGATCGGCGGCGGCGGCGTGTCGGCGCCGGGCTCCAGGACCGACACCATCACGTCGGCGGCGGACAGCACGGTGACCCGGACCGTGGCGTCCGGCTCGCCGCGCAGCGCGTGCGCGATCAGCGCCCGGATCGTGTCGTCGCCGGCCGGCTCGGCGCCAGGGAACAGCTCGGCCGAGCCCTGCCGCAGGCGCTCCAGATGCAGGTCGAACCCGGCCACCGCACCGCCGCGCACCTGCATGGTGGTGAAGTGGCCGAGGATCATGGTGGCGGCACGGTGCAGCGCCTCGATGCCCGGCGCCACGCCGTTGATCTCCACATACGTCACCCGGTCATGTCTACCCGATGCCCGTCAGGCCGATCGGCTCCCGCGTCGCGCGGCGACGGCGGGACAACCGGCCCGTGGACGGCGCGACCGGGCGCCGGTTGCGGCAGCCCGGCGACAAGCGCGACCGGGCACCGGGTCCAGCGGCCCGGCGACAAGCGCGACCGGGCGCCGGCCGCGGCAATTCCGCAACTGGCACGACAGGCGCCGGGAACCGGCAGCCCGGCGACAAGCGCGACCGGAGCGCGCGAGCGGTCAACGGGCGCCCGAGCGTTCCGCGCCGATCCCGGCGGCGACGACCAGGCCGACACCGGCGACCGCCGCCCATCCCGGCACCTGGTGCAGCAGCACGAGGCCGGTGACCACGGCGATGGCCGGCTCCAGGCTCATCAGGGTGCCGAAGGCGGCCGTGGTGAGCCGGCGCAGCGCCAGGAACTCCAGCACGAACGGCACCACCGGCAGCAGCACGGCCAGGAACAGGCCCATCACCAGCAGGTCCACGGTGAGCCGGCCGAAGACCTGCGGGCCGGCGACGACGGTGGCGACCAGGCCGGCCACCGGCATCGAGACCGCCAGGCCGCTCAGTCCGGCGGCCTCGTCGCCGACATGCTGGGTGAGCAGGATGTACGCGGCCCAGCACACCGCCGCGGCCAGGGCGAACCCCACCCCCACCGGGTCGGCGCCGCCGTGCCACGGTTCGGTCAGCAGCAGCACTCCGCCGCCCGCGAGCAGCGGCCACAACAGCCGCCGGCCACGGAACACGGCCACCCCGAGCGGGCCGAGGAACTCCAGGGCGCTCGCCGTGCCCAGCGGCAGCCGGGCCACCGCCGCCATGAACAGCATCGTCATCACCCCGGTCACCACGCCGAGGGCGACCGCCGACCACAGCGCCCGCCGGGTCAGGCCGGCCGGCCGGGGCCGCACCAGCAGGAGCATCAGCACCCCGGCCCAGGCCAGCCGGATCCACGCGGCCCCGGCCACGCCCAGCTCGCCGATGAGGCCCACCGAGACGGCCAGGCCCAGTTGCACGCAGGTCATGGCGGCCACGGCCAGGGCCGCTCCGGTACGGGCGCCGGCTTGTGAACGTACGGCGGTGATCGTCATGCCGCCAGTAGATGCGATCCGAACCGTTCACGTCCACGTGACGATGCTGGACATACCGTTCGCCGATCCTGAACAATCCGGGGATGGACGTGCGCCGCCTGGAAACTCTGCTGATGCTGTCCCGCCTCGGGTCGATGCGCGCCGTCGCCGAGGAGACGCACACCACCACGTCGACCGTGTCGCAGCAGATCGCGGCGCTGGCCCGGGAGGCCGGGACGCCACTGGTCGAGCCGGACGGGCGGCGGGTGCGGCTCACCCCGGCCGGGCGGCGGCTCGCCGAGCACGCCGTGACGATCCTGGCCGCGCTGGAGGCGGCACGGCTCGATCTGGACCCGGCCGCGGAACCCGCCGGGACATTGCGCGTCGCCGGTTTCGGCACGGCCATCCGGCGATCGCTGATGCCCGTCGTGGCCCGGCTCGCCGACGACCACCCCCGGGTACGTGTACGCATCCACGAACACGAGACCGACGAGGCCCTCGCCATGATCGCCGCCGACGACCTGGATCTGGCCCTCACCTACGACTTCACCCTGGCGCCCGCCTTCCCGGACCGGACCGTCGTGTCGCGCCACCTGTGGTCGGCGGAGTGGGCGCTGGGCGTCCCGGCCGGCGACCCCGCGCCGGACGGCGACGCGCCGGCCGTCTTCGCCCGCTACCGCGACCACGACTGGATCGTGAACTCGCGCGGCGCCGCCGACGAGCAGGTGGTCCGCACGATCGCGTCGATGGCCGGCTTCGAGCCGCTGATCACCCACCGCTCGGACAGCCTGGAACTGTTGCAGGACCTGGTGGTGGCGGGTCTCGGTGTCGGCCTGCTGCCGGCGGCTCTGCCGGCCCACCCCGGTGTGCGGCTGCTGCCGTTGCGTGACCCGGCCGCGGTGCTGCGCTGTCATGCCGTGGTCCGCGCCGGCCGCACCGGCTGGCCCCCGCTGGCCCTGCTGCTGCGCCTGCTCGACGAGGCCGGCTCGCCCACGGAGACAGGTCCACCCCGGCCTCGATGACCGGCACAGAACCCAGCGTGTGGATTTCAGGCGCGAATCGCACCCGAACCTCACACGCTGGAATTCAACTCTGCCTTCGGTCCGGAGACGCCGGGTCGCGCCGGGGCGTCCACCCATACCGTCACTTCCGGCGTGCCCGTCGCCACCGCCGTACCGGATGCGGCAGGATCCGCGGTGTGAGCGTGCCGGGTGTGCGGTGGGAACTGGCTGGCGCGGACCGGATGCTGCTGCGCCAGGACGGCCGGGCGGTCCTGTTCGCCCGGGTGCATCCGAGCCGGTACGGTGTCCGCCTGTTCCGCACCGGCGCCTTCCGTTCCCCGGTGGAGCCGGTCCGGGCCGGGGAGGCCCGGCGGATCACCACGGCCGAGGGCTGGGCCTACCGTTTCGGTGGATCGTGGCCCCGCCTGCCGGGTGTCCGGAAGCTGCCCGCGTACTGCCTGACCGTCGACCTGCTCGCGGACTTCCCGGACGCCGAACTCGACTGGTGCGACGGCTGGAACGGGGTGGTCCCGCTGCGCCCGCTGCCGTCGCCGGACGACGGCCGGGTGAAGTCCTACCGCAAACTGGCCCGCGCCGGAGTGCTGCCCCCGCTGCTGTTGTGGTGGGCGAGCAATCTGGACGGTTACCTGCTGGTCGACGGCCACAGCCGCCTGGCCGCCGCCCGCGCCGAGGGTTCGTCCGCGGTGACGCTGGCCGTCACGCCCGGCGAGTACGAGCGCACCCGGGCACAGCCGCTGCGCGGCGGCACCGCCGAATGGGATCGCCTGGCCGCCGAGGCCGCCCCGGCCTGGGATTCCACGGACTGGGCGGACGGGTGACGCGGCACGGACCGGCTCGGTGGAATCCCAGGCCGGGAAGCGCCGACACCGAAGCGCGCGAAGTGGCGGGCGAGACCACCCGGCACGGTCGGCACTGCGCCGTGCCGGCCGCGGACCTTCCGGCGCCGACGCCCGCTAACCCATTCACCCCTTTCCGGTACGCGCGACCCCCGCCCCGCCCGACTGGACCGTTCCGCCCGTCCAGCGCGATCCTGCTGCCACTCGAGCCTCTGCCGCGCCCGCCGGGCTGAGCCCGTCGGCCGGCCCCCAGAGCCGCCTCGAGCCCCCGAAGCCGGCCGACCACCCACCGAGCTCAGCCCGGCGGGCGCGGCACAGGCTGGACCACCCGGCGAGCATGCGCGGCACGGACGGGACGGCCCGAACATGGCGGGGCGGGGCGCACGCGTACGAGATGGACCCGGTCACCCTGGGTGCTGAGCAGGGTGACCGGGTCGCTGTGGGTGAGCGGCGTCGTCAGCGCCAGGTGTCGCTCAGGGTGACCTGACCGCTCGCCGGGACCGTGGCGGTGCGGTTGGCGCCGGACTCCCAGGTGACGGTGCCGTCGGTGTTCTTGCGGATGTACTTGTACTGGAAGGATGTTCCGGCGGGCAGCGAGACGGTGCCGCGCCAGATCGGGTAGGTGCCGGCGGAGAGGGCCACCGCGTTGGCGGGCGCCCAGTTGCCGAGGGCGGCCTGGTTGCCGACGACGAAGATGTTCTGGCCGTAGGTCGTGGTGGCCGTGACGCCGAAGGTGGCGCCGGACGCCGCGGTGCTCGACGGGGTCGGGGAGGCGGAGGTGGCCGACGGGGTCGGCGACGGCGAGGTGGTGGTCGGCGACGTGGTCGGGGTGACGCGGCTCGCGCCGACGTAGAGGGCGACCGCGTCACCGGCGGCGATGGTGGCGGTGAACTGGCCGGACGAGTTGACCGTGTAGGTGGTGCCGGTGCAGCCGCCGGACGAGGTCGGGTCGCCGTGCTGGACGTCGCAGTAGGTGCCGGCCGGCAACGACGTCTGGAAGGTGCGGGTCAGGCTGCCGGTCTCGTGGTTGATGGCGACGTAGCCCTTGGAGCCGCGGCCGAAGGCGATCTGGTCGGCGCCGTTGGACCACCAGTTGGTGACGGCCGTGCCGCGGACCGCGTTGCGGAAGCCGACCATGTTGCCGACCTGCCGCCACGCGTGCTGGCATTTCCAGCCGTCGGTGTAGCAGGCGTTCACCGTCCCGTTGTTGGGCGGGCCGGCGTCGTTGTTGCTGAACTCGTAGCCGGAGTTGATGTCGGGGGCGCCGTACGGCCAGGCAAGCGTGAACACCTGGGCGAGCGTGTACGCCGACCCGTTCTTGTAGCTGAGGGTGTCGCCGCCGCGCTCGGTGTCGTGGTTGTCGACGAACACCGAGACCTGGTTGCTGGGCATGTAGCCCCAGGCGGTGCCGAAGTTCGACAGGTAGGCGAGGTTCTCGTTGAGGAACACCCGCTTGAGGTCGCGGGCGAACCGGAACTCCTGCACGTCGCCGTTGCCGGTGTACTCGGTCGGCTGGACCGCCTCGCCGGAGCCGAAGATGACCTCCTGCTTCCAGTAGGCGCCGGTGTTGGACAGCTTCGACTTGATGCCGGCCAGATCGGCGGCGGACATGTGCTTGGCCGCGTCGATCCGGAAGCCGTCCACGCCGAGTGACGCCAGGTCGTTCATGTAACCGGCGATCTTGCCGCGGACGTAGTCGCTGCCGGTGTTCAGGTCGGAGAGGCTGACCAGTTCACAATCCTGGACGTTGCCGCGGTTGGTGTAGTCGCTGATCGGGGTGCGGCAGGAGTGGAAGTCGGCGTCCGAGTAGATGCCGGGGTAGTTGTACTTGGAGTAGCTACTGCCGCCGGTGCCGGTGCCGGACCCGGCGCTCATGTGGTTGACGACGGTGTCGGCGATGACCTTCACCCCGGCCGCGTGGCAGGTGTTGACCATGTTGGCGAAGGCGGTGCGGTCACCGAGGCGGCCGGCGATCTTGTAGGACACCGGCTGGTACGACGTCCACCACTGGCTGCCCTGGATGTGCTCCATCGGCGGGGAGACCTGGACGTAGCCGTAGCCGAGCGGGCCGAGGGTGCTGGTGCACTCGCGGGCGATCGAGGCGAACGACCACTCGAACATGACAGCGGTGACGTCCTTCTCGCCGGGCGGGGCGGCGAACGCGTCGCCTCCGGTGGCGATCTGGGCGACGCCGAAACCGCCGACCCCCAGCGCGAGGGTGGTGGCGGCGAGGATGCGGGTCAGGCGTCGCCGCCTGCGGGGAGTGTCCACATCTGGCTCCTGGATCTGGGGAACGGGGACGGGCATGCAAGGACTTGCTGAAACAGGCTTGAAACTTTCTGCAAATCTTTGCGGCAAACATAGATACCAGCGAGTTCACCCGTCAAGACATGTCCCGGAAACAAGAAAAACGCCGCCCGGTAACGGGCGGCGTCCTCTACGGAGCGTGTCAGGCGAGACCGTTCTCGGTCAGGAACTCCTTGGCCACGGTCTTGATGTCCTTCTTGTCCACCTGCACCTGGGCCAGATAGGAGGTGAGGTTCTCGGTGGTCAGCTTCGCCGACACCGCGTTGAGCGCGCCGCTGACGGTCTCGTTGTTCGCCTCGGTGCGGATCAGCGGGAGGACGTTCTGCGCCAGGTAGAGGTTCTTCGGGTCCCCCAGCACGACGAACTTGTTGGTGACGATCGACGAGTCGGTGGAGAAGATGTTCGCCACGTCGATGTCGCCGTCCTTGAGCGCGGTGACGGTCAGCGGGCCGCCGGAGTCGAGCGGCTTGAACTCCTTGAACTCGACGCCGTACACCTCCTTGAGGCCCTTGAGGCCCTGGTGCCGCTCGGCGAACTCGGGCCCGGCGCCGACCACGAGCTGACCGGCGACCACCTTCAGGTCCTCGATCGTCTTGAGGTTGTGCTTGGTGGCGGTCTCCGCGGTGACCGTCAGGGTGTCCTTGTCCTCGGCGGCGGACTGCTCCAGCACCTCGGTCCCGGCCGGCAGCACCTTCTTGAGCGCGGCCAGCACGTCGGCCGAGCTGCTCACACCCTGCGGGGCGCCGCCCGGGGTGAGCGCGGCGAGCAGGGCGCCGTTGTACTCCGGCAGCAGCGAGATCGAGCCGTCCTGGAGCGCCTTGAGGTAGGCCTCGCGGGCGCCGATGTTGAACTTGCGGGTGACGGTGACGCCCTTGGCCTCCAGGGCTTGCGAGTAGATCTCGCCGAGCAGCTCGGACTCGGCGAAGTTCGCCGAGCCGACGGTGACCGCCGAGGAGCCGGCCTTGGTCTCCTCGGCGAGTGGATCACTGTCGGCGCCGCAGGCGGTTAGCGACAGTGTCAGGGCAAGGGCAGCGGCGATGCGCTTCATCTAGTGGGTGCCTTTCAATCCGGGAGAGACGATCCGGCGCTGCACCAGCGCCAGCAGAAGATCGACGAGTACGGCCAGGACGGCGACGACGATGGCGCCGGCCAGCACCCGCGAGTAGTCGTTGACGGCCAGACCGTCGATGAGCAGCCGGCCCAGCCCGCTGAGGCCGACCGCGGCGGCCACCGTGGCGGTGGCGACCACCTGGAGGGCGGCGCTGCGGAAGCCGCTCATCAGCACCGGCAGCGCCATCGGCAGCTCGACCCGGGTGAGCACCTGCCAGGACCGCATCCCCATGCCGCGGGCCGCGTCGACGACGCGGTGGTCGAGGCTGCGCATCCCCGCGTACGTGGAGGTCAGGATCGGTGGGATGACCAGCACGGTGAGCGCGATCAGGACCGGCAGCAGGCCCAGGCCGAGCAGGGTGACGAGCAGCATCAGCAGGCCGAGGGTGGGCAGCGAGCGGCCCGCGTTGCCGGCGTTGATGGCCAGGAACGCGCCACGGCCGGTGTGGCCGATGTAGAGGCCGACCGGCAGCGCCACGATCGTGCCGAGCAGCAGGGCGAGCGCCGTGTAGCCGAGGTGGGCCAGGATCAGCGTCGGGATGCTGCCGGGGGCGCCGAGCTCCCAGTGCGCGGGGTCGAGCAGGTAGGAGAGGTTCACGCGGCACGCGTCCACGGGGTGACGGCTCGCTGCACGAGCACGATGAGCAGGTCGGCGAGCCCGGCGAGCAGTACCGACAGGACGATGCCGACGATGATCGGCTCCAGATAGAACAGCTGGAACCCGCGGGTGAACAGCTGGCCGAGCCCGCCGATGCCGATCAGGGCGCCGACGCTGACCAGGCTGATGTTCGACACGGTGGCGACGCGCAGCCCGGCCAGGATGACCGGCAGCGCGATCGGCAGCTCCACCCCGGCCAGGCGCCGCAGCCGGCGGTAGCCCATCGCGGTGGCGGCCTGGACCACGACCGGGTCGACCGAGCGCAGGCCGTCGGCGACGGTACGCGCGAGCAGCGCCACCGTGTAGAGAGTGAGCGCCACGACGACGTTGACCGGGGACAGCACCTTGGTCCCGAGGACGACCGGCAGGAAGACGAAGAGCGCCAGCGACGGGATCGAGTAGATGACCCCGCAGATGTTGACCAGCGGGTGGTAGAGGACCGGGAAGCGGACGCCCAGGTAGCCGATCGGCAGCGCGGCGGCGAACCCGAACAGCACCGGCAGCAGGGCGAGGTAGAGGTGTTCCTGGAGCGCCAGCCAGATGGTCTCGGCGTTGTTGGTCAGGTATTGGATCATGAGCGCCGGCCGGCCAGGTAGTCGGCCAGGTCGTGATGGCTGACCAGGCCGTCGGCGGCCCCGTCCGGGCCGACCCGGACCGCGATGCCGACGGGTGAGCGGATCGCCAGGTCGGTGACGACCCGCAGCGAGTCGTCCTTGGTGAAGGTGCCGCCGGTGGCGCGCAGGCCGTCCTGGCCGGGCCAGCCGAGCGGGCGTCCCGCGCCGTCCAGGATCAGGCCGTCGACCGGTCTCACCGGCAGTCCGGCCGCGCTGTCGAAGGAGAGGCCGCGCAACCCGCGGTCGCGGCCGACGAACTCGGCCACGAAGTCGTCGGCCGGCGCGGCCAGCAGCTCCTTGGGGGTGCCGACCTGGGCGAGGTGGCCACCCTGCCGGAAGACGGCGACCCGGTCACCGAGTTTGACGGCCTCGTCGATGTCGTGGGTGACCAGGGCGATGGTCTTGCCGAGGTCCTCCTGCAGGCGCAGGAACTCGCGGTGCAGCTGCTCGCGGACCACCGGGTCGACGGCGCTGAACGGCTCGTCCATCAGCATGATCGGCGGGTCGGCGGCGAGCGCCCGGGCGACGCCGACGCGCTGTTGCTGGCCGCCGGAGAGCTGGGCCGGGTAGCGCTTGGCGAACCCGGCCGGGAGCCCGACGCGTTCGAGCAGCTCACCGGCGGCGGCGCGGGCCTCCCGGCGGGTCTTGCCGAGCAGCATGGGGACGGTGGCCACGTTGTCCAGCACGGTGCGGTGCGGGAAGAGGCCGGCGTGCTGGATGACGTAGCCGATGCCGCGCCGCAGGACCGCCGGGTCGCGGCCGGCCACGTCCTCGCCGTCGATCAGGACCCGGCCGGAGGTGGGGGTGACCATCCGGTTGATCATCCGGAGGGACGTGGTCTTGCCGCAGCCCGACGGGCCGACCAGCGCGGTCAGCTTGCCGGTGGGCAGCTCGAGGCTGAGGTGGTCCACCGCCGTCGAGCCGCCCGGGTAGACCTTGACGACGTCCTCGAATGTGATCATGGCACTCCCGGTTGATCTCCCGAACGCCTATTCATACTCCAGTTGTAGTGAATAGGGTGTCAACGTCCGGCTACGGCTCGACAGTCACACACCGACGATCTCAGAGATGGTCCACAACGCCTCCGTTGCGTTGGAGATCACAGTGGATGCGGTTTGGCATGATCGACCCGGTGACCGCCCGACCAACCCGTGCCGCCTGGCTGCTCGGCGCCGGATTCGCCCTGGTCATCGTGGTGATCGCGGCGGTGGTGCTGCCCCGGCTGCGCCCGCCCGGCCCACGGCCGGCCTTCCAGCTGCCGGTGACCTGCGGCCAGACGTGGACGCTGGGCACGTATCCGGGACACGACGACTTCGACATCGACTTCTTCCCCACCGAGGGGCCGGCGTGGGGGCGGCCGGTGCTGGCGTCCTTCGGCGGGACGGTCACCGAGGCGGGACTCAACGGCACGCTGGGCTCGCGGACGCCGGACAATCCGCAGGGGCCGCACGGCACCGGCGCCGGTTACTGGGTGAAGATCGACCACGGCGGCCGGTGGGAGACGGTGTACCTGCATCTGCTCGAACCTCCGGCGGTCGAGCCCGGCCAGCGGGTGGAGACCGGTCACCGGCTCGGGCGGGTGGGCAGCACCGGCAAGTCCGGGGCGCCGCACCTGCACTACGAGCAACTGCGGGCCGGGGCGAAGGTGGAGAGTCACTTCGACGGCGTGCCCGCCGGGATCACCACCGACGACCGCGAGTACTCGGTGGAGCGGACCAGCCGCAACTGCGGATGAACGCACGCTTCCCCGGCCTTACCGTCGCCGGGGGCCGGGGAAGCGATCATGCCGGTCAGGACTTGAAGACGTCCTTGATCTTCTCGCCGGCCTGCTTGAGGTTGGAGCTGCGCTGGTCGGCCTTACCCTCGGCCTCGAGACGCTCGTCGTCGGTGGCCCGGCCCACGCCTTCCTTGACCTTGCCGCCGAGCTCCTCGGTCTTGTTGTCCACCTTGTCATCGAATGCCATACCCATCGCTTAGAGCGACCGGCGATAGGCGTTACTTGAGTCGGCGGGTTGTCGGCCGGGTGTCCCAGCGGTAGAGGGTGCGGGCTCGTTGGATGAGTTGACGG
>NZ_JBFAMR010000072.1:20894-41108 GCF_040656595.1 Actinoplanes sp. NPDC049802 | reverse complement strand
TCCGCGCCGGAGGAGACCGCGGACACGCTGGAGACCGAGCCCGCCGCCTCGGCGCCGGCCAGCCCGTCGGCATCGGCATCGGCATCGGCATCCGCGACGCCCCCGCGGGGTTTGCGGGGGCGTCGGCAAATCACCTGCCTCGACACCGGTGAACAAGGCGTTTTGCCGCGGAGCGAAGCGAAGCCAGCCAGCACAGCGCGTACCCCTCAACGGGGTTTGGGCTGGCATTTGGGGCAGCTGAAGCTGGACCTGTTCATGAACTGCTCGCGGCGGATGATCGCGCCGCAACGGTGGCAGGGCTCGTTCTCACGGCCGTAGGCGTTGAGGGAGCGGTCGAAGTAGCCGCTTTCACCGTTCACGTTGACGTAGAGCTCGTCGAAGCTGGTGCCGCCGGCCACGATGGCCTCGGCCAGGACGTCGCGGACGTGACCCAGCAGCCGTTCGACCGCGGGCCGGGTGAGCTGATCGGTGGGGCGCCTGCCGTGCAGCCTGGCCCGCCACAGCGCCTCGTCGGCGTAGATGTTGCCGACGCCGGAGATCAGCGTCTGGTCGAGGAGGGCGCGTTTCACCTCGGTGTGGCGGCCGCGGAGGCGAGCGGTGAACGCCTCGTCGTCGAAGAGCGGGTCCATCGGGTCGCGGGCGATGTGCGAGATCTCGCCGGGCAGTTCGGCGCCGCCCTCGGAGACCGACAGGCCGCCGAAGGTGCGCTGGTCGACGAAGCGCAGCTGCGGGCCGCCGTCGGTGAAGGTGAAACGGATCCGCAGGTGTTTCTCGTCGGGGGCCTCGGCCGGCTGCATCAGCAACTGGCCGCTCATGCCGAGGTGGCCGATGATCGCGTCGCCGGAGTCGAGGGGCAGCCACAGGTATTTGCCGCGGCGGGAGACGTCCAGCACGGTGCGGCCGGCGAGCACCGCCGCGAAGTGGGCGTCACCGGGCAGATGCCGGCGGATGGCGCGCGGGTGCAGCACCTCGGCGGTGCTGATGGTGCGGCCGGTCACCCACTTGGCCAGGCCCATGCGGACGGTCTCGACCTCGGGAAGCTCGGGCAAACCAGGGTCCTTTACAACGTGTACGGCCAGACTGTCACCAGGTAGGCGCCGTAGTAGAGACCGAACAGCGCCCAGGCGGTGATCGACAGGACCGCGACCCGGGGGCGGGCGCGGGCGGCGGCCACGACGGCCGGCAGCAGCGTCAACAGTACGGGCAGCAGCAGCCGTGGCTTGGAGTGGTAGAAGCCGGCCTGCCCGTAGACGAGGATCATCGCCACGACGCCGTAGACGGCCAGCGGCGGCCAGGGCTTCTGAGTGAGCGCAACCCCGGCCGCGGCGAGGGCGGCCAGCAGGATGAACGCGACGCTGAGCGGGATCCAGCCGTCGCCGGTGCGCAGGGTGGTCCAGAGGAACTTCGCGGTGCTCTCGCCGTAGTCGAACGAGGTGCCCCAGCCCGCTGTCTGGATCTTGAACCAGGCGTCGAGCTCGCCCACCCGGTAGGCGACCCAGCCCAGGTAGAGCGGCACCCCGGCGAGCGCGGCCGCGGCGGCGGCCAGCGGCTTCCACTTCGGCTGGTCGTCGTCGCGCAGGGCGAGCAGGGCCGCCACGGTGAGGCCGAGGGCGGCGGCCGCGCCGGTCGGCCGGCTCAGTGCGGTGGCCAGACCGAGCAGGCCGGCGGCCCACCACACCCGGCGGTGGGCGGCCACGAACATGCCGGCGACCAGGGCGAGGAAGATGCTCTCCGAGTACGCCATGGACAGCACCACGGACGCCGGCGCCGAGCAGCAGATCGCGACCAGCGCCCAGCCGGCCCGTTTGCTGTAGAGGCTGGTGCCGAGCAGGTGCAGGGCGATCGCGGCGGCGACCGAGGCGAGCCAGGCCACGGTCAGGGCGGCGACGCTGGGGTCGACGCCGATCGCCGCGCCGAACCGGATGAGGATCGGGTAGACCGGGAAGAAGGCGAGTTCGTTGCCCTCCAGCCGGCCGGTGTCGCTGTAGGTGTACCCCTCGGGGTAGCCGTCGACGGCTACCCGCAGGAACCAGCCGGCGTCCCAGACGAGCAGGCGTTCCCAGACGGTTCTCGGCTGTTCGGTGGCGCCGCCCAGCCAGGCGATCATGATGAGCTGGCCGGCGCGGGTGAGGGCGAGGATCCCTACGGCGGTGAGAACCCCGCTCCAGCCACCCGATTTATCCCATAGGGCAAGCTTTTTCGTTTCTTCCTGCGCTAACGTGGTCACGGTTCGGTCTTCTCGGCCTGTTCGGTGAGCGTCCGCCACGCCGCGGCGGCGGCCCGCTGCTCGGCCTGCTTCTTGCTGCGGCCCTCGGAGCCGCCGTAACGCTCACCGGCCACCACCACCCAGGCGGTGAAGGTCTTGGCGTGATCCGGTCCGGAGTCCTCGATCTCGTAATCCGGCACACCCAGGCCCAGCGCCGCGGTCAGCTCCTGCAGGCTGGTCTTCCAGTCCAGGGCGGCGCCCCGGCCGGCCGACTCGGCCATCAGCGGGTCGAACAGCCGGTGGATCACCTCGCCGGCGATCTCCAGACCGTGCTCCAGGTAGATCGCGCCGAGCAGGGCCTCCAGCGTGTCGGCCAGGATGCTCGCCTTGTCCCGCCCGCCGGTGGTCTCCTCGCCCTTGCCGAGCAGCAGGTGCGGGCCCAGCCCGGCCGGACCCAGGCCGCGGGCCACGTCGGCGAGCGCGTGCATGTTGACCACGCTGGCCCGCAGCTTGGCGAGCTGGCCCTCGGGCAGGTCCGGGTGGTTGTGGAAGAGCGCCGACGTGATGACCACGCCGAGCACCGAGTCGCCCAGGAACTCCAGGCGCTCGTTGGTCGGGAGGCCCCCGTTCTCGTACGCGTACGACCGGTGGGTCAGCGCCCGCTCCAGCAGCTCCGGCTTGAACGGGACGCCGAACGCCTCCTCGAGTGGCTCGGTGGACGGACGACGGCGCTTGTCAATCATGCGATACCTCGCTGTACCTCAGCAGATCGGCGATCGCCGCGACCGAGGCGCGGCGGTGCAGGTCGGCCGCGAGCGCGATGCCCGCGGCGAGATCCGGGCCGGTGGCGGCGCCATGGCAGACCACCACCGTGCCGGACACCCCGAGCAGCAGCGCCGCACGGGGTGGTGGAGCGGTGTCCGGGGAGGGCGGCCGGGAGACGGAGTACGCCGTCTCCAGGCCTTTGAGAAGCACGTTGCCGGTGAAGCCGTCGGTCACCACCACGTCGGCGGCACGGCCCAGGACGACGTCGCCGCCCTCGACCAGTCCGGCGTAGCGGGCGCCGCCGGGCAGCGGCAGATCCACGAGCAGGTTGGGCAGGGCGCGGCGCAGGCGATCGCCCTTGCCGGGCTCGGTGCCGATGGTGAGCAGGCCCACACGCGGGGCGGGGACGTGATGGACGACCGAGGCGTACGCGGCCCCCAGCCGGGCATGCCAGGCGAGCGTCTCCTCGTCCGGGTCGACGCTGGAGCCGACGTCGAGCAGCACCACCCGGCCGGCCAGGGTCGGCAGCACAGCGGTCAGGGCGGGACGCCGGATGCCGGGCCAGCGGCCCAGCTCACGGGCACAGGCGAGAACCGTGGCCCGGGTGTCGCCGGCCGAGACCAGCGCGTCGGCGCGGCCCTCGGCGACGGCGGCCACCGCACCGTTGACGGTGCCGGTGGGTGTGATCGCGGTGGTGATCCGGCGCCGGTCGCCCGGTTTCAGGGCGGCGAGCACCGCGTCGGCGGCATCGGCCGGACCGACGAGAGTCAGGTGAAGGGACGGATCGGCCCGGCAAGCGCGCAGAGCGCCGTCAACCACGACGGCGGGAGCTTGGTCCCCGCCGAGGAGGTCGACGGCGATCCGCGCGGTGCCCGGCTCCCCGACAGTGCGCTGTCCGGGAGCCGTGGCACCGGTGGTTCGCCACCGCTCGGGCACGACCCGCCCGATGATCGGGCGAGTCACGCGGTGTCGTCAGACCTCGAGGACCTGACGACCGTTGTAGGTGCCGCAGACGCCACAGGCGGCGTGCGGCAGCTTCGGCGACTTGCACTGGGAGCAGGCCGCGGTAACCACCGCGGTCGCCTTCCAGTTCGCCCGGCGCGAGCGGGTGTTGCTGCGCGACATCTTGCGCTTGGGGACGGCCACGGTTCCTACTCCTCGTTTTTTGACAGATTGCGCAAAGCGGCCCAGCGGGAGTCGATTTCCTCATGGCTGTGATCAGCCGGGAGTTCGTCGAAATGCACCCCACACTCGGGGCACAACCCGGGGCAGTCCGGTCGGCAGAGCGGATTGGTCGGCAGGGTCAGGACGATCGCGTCCCGAACCGCCGGTTCCAGATCCAGCAGGTCGCCCTGCATCCGGCCGACCTCGTCCTCGTCGGTGGTCTCCTCGGTGGTGCTGTCAGCGTAGGCGAACAGCTCCGCGATCGAGACCTCGAACGACCTGTCGATCTCGTTGAGGCAGCGCCCGCACTCGCCGGTTAGCGAGCCGCTGACGGTGCCGCTGACGTAGACCCCCTCGGACACCGACGTCAGGCTCATGTCGAGCTTGAGATCGGAGCCCTCGGGAACCGAGATCAGCTCCAGGCCGAGGTCCGCCGGGGCCGGCACCACCCGGTTCAGGGCACGCGTCGCACCAGGCTGCCGTGGGAGCTTCGTCGTGTCGACGACCAGCGGCTGCCTGGGATCCAGGTGACTCTGCGGTGACTTGGGCATCGTGATTCCTCAGCCATGGTAGGCCGACCGAAAACATTACCTGAGCTTGTAGGACGTCGTCGAATCGGCCCATCCGACCACCCCGCTCCGCCCCTGAAGCGGAAGGAAGATCATCCTACCTTTCAGAAAGGCAAGGGCCGTTCGGCGTCCTCGCCCTGGAAGGTGCCGATCTCGCGGAGCGCGTGCATCTTGTCACGGCCCCGCTCGATCGACGCCAGCGCCCGGGTCAGGAACTGCTCGAAGTTGGCCAGCGCGGTGTCGACGTAGTCGTCGACCTCCTCGCGCAGCCGCTGGGCCTCGGTCCGCGCCTCGGCGATGATCCGGGCGCCCTCGTGCTCGGCCGAGACGGTTATCTCGTTCACCGACACGAGCCGGGCGTGTTCGGTCTCACCCTCGCTGATGATCCGGTCGGCCTCGCGGCGGCCGGCATCGACGATCCGGTCGCGCTCGTCCAGCACGGCCGCCGCGCGCCGCAGCGCCTCGGGCAGCTCGGCCCGGAGGATCTCGAGCCGGTCGATCATCTCGGCACGGTCGAACATGAAGTTCGTCCGGGACATCGGAACGGCGCGTGCGTCCTGTACAAGGTCGATGATCTCGTCGATACGGTCGAGCGGATCCACCGTGCCTCACTCCTGTCGCCACTCATCAGCCGTGGTGCGATCACGTTACTTCGTCGCCGCCCGGACCGTTCCCGGCGCGCCGAGGGCGCTCAGTTCTGCTTGAGGCGGCTGATCAGTCGTTCCAGGACCGGGTCCGGAAGGTACGAGGACGCGTCCCCACCCCACTTGACAACGTCCTTGACCAGGCTGGACGACAGGAACGAGTAGAGCGGGTTGGTCGGCATGAACAGCGTCTCCACACCGGAGAGCCCGATGTTCATCTGCGCCATCTGCAACTCGTAGTCGAAGTCACTCACCGCACGGAGGCCCTTGACCACCACTGCCGCACCCTGAGCCCGGCAGAAGTCGACCAGCAGGCCGTGGAACGCGGCCACCCGCACATTGCTGTACTGGGCGGTCGCCTCGCCGAGCATCTCCAGACGCTCGTCGATGGTGAACAGGCCGGTCTTCGACTGGTTGATGAGGACCCCGATGATGACCTCGTCGAAGAGCCGGCTGGCCCGCCCGATGATGTCGAGGTGCCCATTGGTGACCGGGTCGAAGGATCCGGGACACACCGCTCGTCTCATGATCGGCGACCGTACCAAAGAGTGGTCTCGCCGTAACGCCGGGTGCGGTCACCCGCCAAACCGTCCACCCAGCGCAACGGTCCACCTCGGGTGGACCGCTCGAAGACCACCACGGCGCCGGGCGCCAGCCAGCCGTTGGCCACCAGTTCCTCCTGGACGGTGTCGATCTCGTCATCGCCGAGCGCGTACGGCGGATCGGCGAACACCACGTCGAACGGCCCTCCGGCGGGCGGGTCGCCGAGGACCTGGAGCACCTTGCCGGTGACCAGCCGGGCGGCCGCGCCGACACGGAGTGCCACGATGTTGTCCCTCACAGTACGGGCCGCCTTGGCGTCCGACTCGACGAGCAGCGCGTGGTCCGCGCCACGGGACAGCGCCTCCAGGCCGACGGCGCCGGAACCGGCATACAGATCGGCGAATCGCGCGCCGGACAGATCCGTCATCGTCTCCAGGGCACTGAAGAACGCCTCCCGTACCCGGTCCGATGTGGGCCTCGTGTGCGCGCCGGGTGGAGCGGTCAGCCGACGCCCACCGTGCGTACCCGCGATAATCCTGGTCATCAGAGGCGACGCTACTTCACAGCCTCGCGGAAGCCACGTTCGCGTGAAGAATTCCCTCGTCACGGGCACGACGGGCGACGATACGGTTCCGTTCGGTTGAGCGAAGATCACAGATTTGCAACAAGACTATTAGCGGGCGCTGAGACGTTTCTTTGATCTCCCGAAATGGCTAGGGTCGGGCAGCCGCGGGGTCAGGCGTCGTCTCTGGATTCGCTTCCATCCACCAGCGACAGTCGGCCGCCTCCCACCGCGCCCCCCGACCCCCTTTCACAGGAGAAGGCGTGAACCTGTCTAAATCCCCGCTCCGCCGTGTGGCCGGTCTGGCCGCCGGCGCCGTGCTCGGCCTGGCCGGCGTCGCTGTGGCCGCCTCCCCGGCCTACGCCACCGACAGCGTCATCGGTTACTCGACGGAATGTGACACCAAGACCGGCGACTGGCTCGTCCACTGGACCGTCACCGGCAACGCCCCCGACGGGGTCGAGAAGATGCGCTTCAACGCCGTCAAGGCCGAAGAGGGCACCCCGGTGAAGGAGGTGGAGCTCCCCGAGTACAAGGTCGGCGAGGAGTTCACCTACGACACCAACAAGGCGATCACGGCGACCCAGCGCGTCGACGGTGACAAGACCTTCGCCCGCCTGGGCGTCGAGGTCGAGTTCGACAACGGGCACAAGGACCTGCCGCGCGAGAACACCGCGACGTTCGACGGCACCTGCGACAAGGACCAGCCGCCGGCCTCACCGTCGCCGTCCTCGCCGTCGCCTTCGCCGAGCCAGCCCGCGGAGCCGGGGATTCCCGACGACCTGCCGGGCGAGCCCGAGCCGATCTTCGAGCTCACCTGCGACACCATGACCATCGGGTTCGACAACCCGAAGGACAGCCTGCCGATCAAGCTGGGCTACGAGACCAGCAAGGGCGAGAAGCGCGAGCGCACCGTCGCCCCCGGCAGCAAGGGCTCCGAGACCTTCAGCGCCAAGGAAGGCTTCTTCGTCAACCTGACGATCACGGTCACCTACGAGGGTGAGACCTACACGGAGACCGTGAAGATCGACTACGTCGAGCCGGCGGGCTGCGACGGGGAGAGCGACGACCCCGAGCTGCCGGTCACCGGCGCCGCGGCCGGCGGCATCGCCGGTGGCGCCGCCGCGCTGCTGGCCGTCGGCGGTCTCTTCTTCTTCCTGGCTCGCCGCCGCAAGGTGAAGTTCACCGCCTGATCACAGCACCACCCGGGGGCGCGTCGGCTGTGGTCGGCGCGCCTCCTCCGTTCCCCATCCCAGGAGCACCACTTGCGCACAACCCAACGGGCCGCCGCTCTGGCGGCCGGTCTCCTCATCGGCCTGACCGGCCTCGTCACCCTCGGCTCCCCCGCCACCGCGGGCCCGGACACCCCCTGTACGCCCGTCGCCGAGGCGAAATACCGGCACACCTTCGACGGGCCCGGAGGTGTCGCCTCGATCGAGCTGCTCAACGGCCCGCTCTGTGGTGAGCAGTCCTTCGCCCTGGTGTCCTACACCGCCCCCTCGGCGAAGTTCGCCACCCCCCAGTACGTCCTGGACAGCTCGGTGAAGAAGTTCACACCCGCCGGTGAGGGCGAGCTGACCGTGAGCAAGCTCGACTTCAAGGTCGAGGTGCCGGAGTGCTTCACCCAGGTCGACTTCGTCTTCGGCGAGACAATCATCGACCCGCTCACCGACAAGAGCGACCGCTACAACGACCGCAAGGTCGGCAGCGACCGGGGCGAAGGCGCCCGGTCCGTGCCGGTCAAGGGCAACCCGAAGCACGCCTGGTACAACGGCGGCGCCGGCACCTGTGTCGCCGAGCCGGTCGTCGAGGCCCTGCCGGACTGCACCGGCAACGTCCAGCTCACGCTGATCAACCGGAGCACGTTCAGCCAGCCGTTCGTGATCACCGCCGACGGCGGCTTCACCAAGACCGAGACCGTCAAGGTCCGCCAGGAGCCGGTCGTCGTCACCGTGCCGGCCGCCAACGCGAAGAACATCGTGGTGAAATCCCGCGGCAGCGAGCTCTACCACGGCGACTGGAACAAGCCCGAGGACTGCCAGGTCCCCGAGGTCGGCACCCCCGAGGCCACCGTCGCCAGCACCTGCGACGCCCTGACCTTCACGGTGAAGAACCCGGAGAACGGCGCCGACCTCGAAGCCGTCCTCACCCCGAACAAGGGCACGGCGCAGACCGTCACCCTCCAGCCGGGCCAGACCAAGACGGTCGTCTTCCGGGCCTCCGAGGGCCTCAAGGTCACGGTCAGCGGTGACCTGGACGTGCTGAACGGCGAGGTCGCCTGGGAGCAGCCGGGCGACTGCGACACCCCGCAGCCGCCGGCCGAGACCACCGCCCCGCCGGTGACCGAGGAGACCACGCCGCCGGCCGGCGAGCAGACCCCGAGCGCCCCCGTCACCACCACCTACACCTCGGTGGCGGACGGCGGCGACGACCCCGCCCTGCCGCTGACCGGCTCCGCCGCGGCCAGCATCGCGGGCGGCGCGTTCCTGCTGCTCGTCGTAGGTGGTGTGCTCTTCTACCTGGCCCGCCGCCGCAAGGTCGACTTCACGGCCTGACCGGGCCCTCCCACTGCGGGAAGGAACCGTCCGGGCGCGGTGGATAGTCGTGAACGGCTACCACCGCGCCCACCGGGAGCGGGCCGTAGATGTGCGGGAACTGCCGCCCGTCCGGCTCCGGTGGGACACCGTCCTCCCAGACCACCGGCAGCCCGTCGCCGTCGATCTCCAACAGCAACAGGTCGGTCCGGCCCCGGAACAGCAGCGTGGCCGGCCGGTGCACCCAATCCGCCGGGGAGCAGTGGAGGAACCCCTCCGGCCCGACCGGGACGAAGCCGTCGGCGGTCGCCGTGGCCCACGCGTCACGTGGACAGATGTGAAAGATCAACCCTTCTCCAAGTACTCGGCACGGTCCTCGTCCACCAGCGCGGCGACCGAGGCCGCCAGCGCCGGGTAACGGGAGAGGTCGGGGTCGTCACCGATCAGCGCGGACGCCTCCGCCCGCGCCTCCTTGATCAGCTTCTCGTCGCGCAGCAGCGACAACAGCCGCAGATGCGAATGCTTGCCGGACTGCGACGCGCCCAGCACGTCACCCTCCCGGCGCTGCTCCAGATCGATCTCGGAGAGTTTGAAGCCGTCCGTCGTGGAGGCCACCGCGTCCAGCCGCTCCCGGGCCGCCGAACCCTCCGCGGCCTCGCTGTGCAGCAGGCAGATGCCCGGCGCCGAGCCCCGCCCCACCCGGCCCCGCAGCTGGTGCAGCTGGGAGACACCGAAGCGGTCGGCGTCCAGGATCAGCATCACCGTCGAATTGGGCACGTCCACGCCCACCTCGATCACCGTGGTCGCCACCAGCACGTCCAGGTCACCGGCCGCGAACCGGCGCATCACCGCGTCCTTCTCGTCCGGCGGCATCTTCCCGTGCAGCATGTCGATCCGCAGGCCCTGCAAGTACTGGTCGCGCAGCAGCGGCAGCACCTCGGTCACGGCCAGCGGCGGACGGCGGGCCGGCTCGCCGTCCTTCGGTGGGGCCTCCTCGTCCTCCGGGCCCTCGCCGATCCGGGGACACACCACATACGCCTGATGGCCGGCCCGGACCTCCTCCTTGATGCGCTGCCAGGTGCGATTCACATAGGCCTGGTTGTCGCCGGGGACGACGTGCGAGGCGATCGGCGACCGGCCGCGTGGCAGCTGCGACAGGATCGACGTCTCCAGGTCGCCGTAGACCGTCATCGCCACCGTCCGCGGAATCGGGGTGGCCGTCATCACCAGCACGTGCGGGGGCCGGGCCGCCTTGGCGCGCAGCGCGTCCCGCTGCTCCACCCCGAAACGGTGCTGCTCGTCCACCACGACCAGGCCGAGATCCTTGAAGTCGACACCCTCGTACAGAAGAGCGTGCGTGCCCACGACGATGCCGGCTCTCCCGTCGGCCAGCTCGGCCAGCGCGGCACGCCGGGCGGCGGCGCCCAGCGACCCGGTGACCAGCGTCAACCTGGTGCCCTCCGGATCGCCGTCCAGCTCACCGGCCCGGCCCAGCGCGCCGAGCTGCGCGCTGATCCCACGGAAATGCTGAGTGGCCAGCACCTCGGTCGGGGCCAGCAGGGCGGCCTGCCCGCCCGCGTCCACCACCTGGAGCATCGCGCGCACCGACACCAGCGTCTTGCCGGAGCCCACCTCACCCTGAAGCAGCCGGTGCATCGGATGCGGCCGGGACAGGTCGGCGGCGATCTCCTCACCCACCCGGCGCTGCCCGTCGGTCAGCTCGAACGGCAGGCCGGCGTCGAACCTCGCCAGCAACCCGGCCTCCACGCGGGGCCGGGCGGTGCCGGGCGCCGCGGCCGCACGTGCCCGGCGTTGCACGAGCGTCAACTGTACGGCGAAAGCCTCGTCCCATTTGAGACGGTGCTTCGCCCGGTACAGCGCCTCCTCGGAACTCGGCCGGTGGATCTCCCGCAGGGCCGTGCCGATGCCGGTCAGGTTCCGTTTCGCCCGTACCTCGGCCGGCATCGGGTCCGGCGGCGGCTCGAACGTGTCCAGCAGGGTCCGCACACACTTGGCGATCACCCACGTCGGCACCGCCTGCGCCGCCGGGTAGACCGGGATCAGCGCCCCCGCGAACTCCTCGATCTCCGCGGCCGCGTCGTCCTGCGTCGCGTCGGCGCTGAGCAGCTGATAGGCCGGGCCGTTGAGCTGGCGCTTGCCCCGGAACTCGGTCACCTTGCCGGCGAACAGCCCCCACACGCCCTTGCGCAGCTCCCGCTCCCGCCACGCCTGATTGAAGAAGGTGCAGGTCAGCGTCGCGCCCGAGCCGTCGCCGATGGTCACCTCGAGCATGGTGCCCCGGCGCTGCCGCATCGGTTTCACACTGATCCCCTGCACCTGGGCCAGCAGGGTGACCTGCTCGTCCACCTTCAAGCCGCGCAGATCGGTGTGCTCGCCACGCTCGTCGTAACGGCGTGGGAAGTGATAGATCAGATCACCGGCCGTGTGCAGGTCGAGGTGTTCCGCCAGCGCCTTGGCGGTCTTCGCCCCCAGCACCTTGGTCAGCGGGGTGTCCGTGGTGGTCATTCGACTCCTGCCAGCAGGTGATACCGGGGCTGGCCGCCGGCGTAGCACTGCAACTCGATGAACGGCCAGGTGCGGTGCACATGGCCGTGCAGATCGGCCTCCAGACCGGGCGGGGCGTCCGCGCCGAGAACCAGGGTGACCAGCTCGCCGCCGCCGCCCAGCATCCGGTCCAGCAGGCGGCGGCTCACCTCGGCCAGATCACCGCCGATCACGTGCACCTCGCCGTCGACCAGACCGAGCAGGTCACCGGCCCGGCACGGGCCCGCCACCGTGAGCGCGTCCCGCTGGGCGGTGCAGACCTCGCCGTACCGGCAGGCGCCGGCCGCCTCCGCCATCGCGATCACGTCGTCGGCGAACGGACGCTGCTCGTCCCGCACCGCCAGCGCGGCCAGCGCCTGCACCGGCGAACGGGTGGGAACCACACTGACGTGGACGCCCGCCGCCTCCGCCTCCCGCGCGGCCGAGACGGCGACCGCGTGCGTGTTGGCGTCGTTGGGCAGCAGCACCACCGAACCGGCGCCGGTCTCGTGCACCGCCGCCAGCATCTCGGCGGTCGACGGGTTGCGGTCCACGACGACGGCGCCCTCCGCCTCGAACAGCGCCGTCAGCCCGTCACCGGCGGCGACCACCACGGCGGCCCGCAGATCCCGGCCGGGACGGCGGCCGACCAGCGGGGTCACCCGGATCCGGAACGGACGGCCCGCCTCGATGCCCGCCTCGATCGCCGGGCCGATGTCGGCGACGTGCACATGCACGTTCCACGTGGGGGGATCGCCGTCGCCGGTGCCGACGACGACCAGCGAGTCACCCAGAGAGTCCAGGACGCCCCGGAGACGGCCGACGGCCTCCTCGGCGGCCTCCAGGAGGTACTGAACCTCGTAGCCGAAGCCGGCGCAGTCGTCCTTCCCCGGATGCCCACAACGGCCGGGCCCCGGCACGCCGTCACCCCGGAATACCGGCACGGACCGGCCGGCACCAGGCAAGCCATCAGGCCGGACGGCCGGCAGGGACCCGCCCGGCCCCGGCAAGCCGTCGGATCGGGCGGCCGGCACGGACCCGCCGGATCGAACCGCCGAATCGCTCGATCCGACACCGGCCCGGGCTCGTGCCGCCACCCGGACAACCGAATCACGATCCGCCGGATCGCTCGGCTCGGCGCCGACCGCGGACGGTCCGCCGGCGGCCACCGGGCGAGGGTCGCCGTCGTCGACCGCCACGACCAGCGCGTCGAGCAGCAGGCACAGACCGCGGCCTCCGGCGTCGACCACGCCCGCCCGGGCGAGCACCGGCAACTGCTGCGGGGTGCGGGCCAGCGCCTCGGTGGCGGCCCGCGCGGCCGCCCGCGCCACCGTGCCCAGATCGTCCGACCTGGTCCGCCCGGCGCCCTCGGCGGCGGCGGCCACCACCGACAGGACGGTGCCCTCGACCGGGCGGGCCACGGCCGCGTAGGCGGCGTCCGTCGCCGTCCGCAGAGCGCGGGCCAGCTCGCCGCCGCGCACCGCGACGGCGGCCGCGAAGGCGTCGGCCATGCCGCGCAGGATCTGGGAGACGATGACGCCGGAGTTGCCCCGGGCGCCGAGCAGAGCCCCACGCGCCATCCGCCGCATCAGCCGGGCCACCGGGGTGGTGTCCGCCACCGGCGGGGCCGGCGGCTCCTCGGCGATGGCCGACTGCGCGGCGGTGAGGGTGAGGACCAGATTGGTGCCGGTGTCGCCGTCGGGCACCGGGTAGACGTTGAGATCGTCGATCTCACTCTGATGTGCCCGAAGCGCCTCCAGCCCACCATCGCACCAGCGGCGCACCGCGGCGGCATCGAGGGTCTCCAGCACGCGAAAATCGTACTTGCGACCCCCGGCAAACGCGGGGCACGCACGCTGACCGGGGGCGATTGGCTCCCCCGGCCGGGTATCGGGTAACCTTGCCGGGTTGCCTGGGCGATGCTTGGTTTCCCTGGGCGCCTCCAGCTGCTGGTCAGGCCAGTCCCCCAGTTGCTGGATCAGGTCAGTTTCGTATCAAACCCAGGAGTATCCCGTGGCTAGCGTGTGCGACGTCTGTGGCAAGGGACCGGGCTTCGGCCACAACGTGTCCCACTCGCACCGGCGGACCAACCGCCGCTGGAACCCGAACATCCAGTCGGTGCGCACCCCGGCCGGTGGCGGGACCACCAAGAAGCTCAAGGTCTGCACCTCGTGCATCAAGGCCGGCAAGGTCGTCCGCGCCTGACCGAGCCTCTAGGCTGATCGGACAGCCGCTGAGCCCACGGGTTCAGCGGCTGTTCGCTGTCCTCCGGACCCAGCCGCGAGTGGTCCACACGTCTCGCTCACACCCTTTCTCCGGTACGCGTGACATCGCCCCCGCCGATCGGGACCGTCCCGACGGGTTCGGCGCGTGCTCTCCACCACTCCACCCTGTGCCGCGCGCGCCGGGCTGAGATCGGTGGTCACCGGCGCCCGTCCGCGGACCGGCGCTCCCGGTTCCGCCGGGCCAGGCGGCGGCCGTCAGCGTGATCCCCGGGCGAAGGCCACCGTTACCGGCCGTGGACGGTGACGGCAACCGTTACCGGCCGCACCCGGCGATGACCCCGGTTGACGGCGGCCGTGACCGGCGGCACCGGGTGGTGGCGGCGGCCGGGCCGGCCTGCCCGGCCCGAGGGCTCAGCCCGGCGGGCGCGGCACAGGCTGGAGGGGGCAGTGGGCCGCGCGGGACGGACGAGACTGTCCGAACGGGGCGGGGCGATGTTCCGCGTACCCGGGCGAAGGGGTTGACTTCAGAGGGGTTTGGCGTAGGACAGGACGTCCGGGTGCCCGGCGTAGTAGCCGAAGTCCGGGATGCGCACGTAGCCGGCGGACTCGTAGAGCGCGATGGCCTCCGGCTGGCGGTCGCCGGTCTCCAGGATCATCCGTTCGCAGCCGGCCGCGGCGGCGGACGCCTCGACGGCGGCGAGCATGCGACGGGCCACACCGCGGCCGCGGGCGGCTTTCGTGGTGTACATGCGCTTGAGTTCGGCGTCGTCGCCGTGCCGTCGCCAGCCGGCGCTGGCGATCAGCCGGTCGCCGTCGACGGCGACCAGGAAGTCACCGTTCGGCGGGGTGAAGTCGGCGTCCGTGATGGGGGTGTCGTCACCGTTGCCGCCGTACCGTTCGGAGAGGTCTCGCAGGTTCTCGGCGACGAGCGACTGGACCGCCGGGTCGCCGAAACCCACGGATTTGATCTTGATGTCCTGCACGCGGCAAGACTAATCGAGGTCAGCGGAAGTGATCCCAGCCCGTTCCACCGGTCCAGGGTTTACGGTCGACGGTGATCCCGGCGCCGTCGTGCACCGAGCCGATCACCCGCCAGTGGTCCGGGAGGGTCACCCCGGGCGGGAAGGTCGCGGCGAGCGGGTGGTCGTCGCCGCCGGAGAGGATCCAGAGGTACGGGTCGACGCCGAGCGCCTTCGCCGCGTCCCGCATCTGGCCGGGCAGTTCGAAGGCGTCCCGCCGCACGTCGATGCCGACCACGCTGGCGACGGCGATGTGCCCGAGGTCCTGGAGCAGCCCGTCGGACACGTCGATCATCGAGGTGGCGCCGAGCCGTGCCGCCTCGGGACCGGCCGGATACCGGACTTCCGGCCGCCGGTACGCCTCCACGAGCAGTTTCGGGGTGCGGAAGCCACGGGACAGCACGGTGAGGCCGGCCGCCGCGTACCCGATCCGCCCGCAGAGGGCGACCACGTCGCCGGGCTGGGCCCCGTCGCGCCGGACCGGCGCCACCCCGCCCAGGTCGCCGAGCGCGGTGACCGCGATGGTGAGGGTGGGGCTGGCCGAGGTGTCGCCGCCGACCACGGTGGCGCCGACCCGCCCGGCTTCGGCGCTGAGCCCGTCGGCGAGGCCTTCGGCCCAGCTGATGTCGAGCCCGGTGGGTACGCAGAGCGCCACCAGCAGGGCGGTCGGGGTGGCCCCCATGGCGGCGATGTCGGCGAGGTTGGCGGCGGCGGCGCGGTGGCCGATGTCCTCGGGCCCGCACCAGTCGCGGCGGAAGTGGCGCCCTTCGACCAGCACGTCGGTGGAGGCGACGACCCGTCCGTCGGCGGCGCGGATCACCGCGGCGTCGTCGCCGGGGCCGAGCAGGGTGGCGGATCCGGAGCCGAGCCGGGAGACGATTCGGCCGATCAGACCGAATTCACCGGCCTCTGCGATGCTCACGTCTAAGTCCTTCGATGGTGGAGACCCGCTGCCGGGGCGCTTCGTACGGTAGTTTCACGATCGGGGATCACCGACGAAAGTGGCGGATTGGAGTCGATAGTGGTCCAGGCATACATCCTGATCCAAACGGAGGTCGGCAAGGCCCGTGACGTGGCCGCGGCGATCGAGAAGATACCGGGGGTGGTGCGGGTCGACGCCGTGACCGGTCCGTACGACGTGGTCGTGCTGACCGAGGCGCACACCGTGGACGAGTTGGGCGGCCTCATTGTGAGCAAGGTCCAGTACGTGCCGGGCATCACGAGGACGCTCACCTGCTCCGTGGTAAACCTCTGACATGGTGGACCTCGAGACCTCGAAGACCGAAGAAGCTCCGGACCGGACCACCCGGACCGCCGCGCTGTGGGCGACCGCGGTGGCCGTGCCGGTGACTCTGATCGTAGGCCTCGTAGCGTTTCTCACCATAAAGCCGGAGAAATCGGAAGAACCAGTCAAAACGCCGCAGGCCATCCCGAGCACCCCGGTGCGGGTCGACGCCCCGAAGCTGGACGCGAAGACCGCTCAGGTCTGCCTCGCGGTGACCTCCCAGCTGCCCGCGCAGATCCGTGATCTGCCGGCCCGCCGCGTCTCGGCCGGCCCCGAGCAGAACGCCGCCTACGGCGAGCCGCCGTTGGTCGTCTCGTGTGGCGTTCCGCAGCCGGCCATGTGCACGACGGTCGGCGACACGACGCCCGGCTGTGTCCCGATGGACACCGAGCTGCTGTTGACCGACCAGGTGTGCTGGTATGGGAAGAACGAAGCCGGCACGGCCGTCCTCACCACGATGGACCGCGAGGTCCCGGTGCGGGTGACCGTGCCGGAGACGTATGAGAACGCCGCACAGTGGGCCAACGAGTTCTCCGAGACGATCGTGAAGACCGTCAAGTCGAGACCCGGGGACGCCATGCCCAGCGCCTGCGCCTGAGACGTCAGTGCAGGCCGGTGCCGCGTCGCAGGGCGGTCCGGATCAGCCGGTCCACCACCTTCGGGTACTCCAGCCCGGTGGCCGCCCACATCTGCGGGAACATCGAGGTCGGCGTCATCCCCGGCATGGTGTTGATCTCGTTGAGGAAGATCTCCCCGTCCGCCGTGACGAAGAAGTCGACCCGAGCCAGGCCGGCACAGTCCAGCGCGACGAAGGTCCGCAGCGCGTACTCCCGAACCCGCTTGGCCGACTCCGGGGAGAGCGCCGCCGGGATCGTGTAACGGCTGCCGACCAGGTACTTCGTCTCGAAGTCGTACCAGTCGGCGTCGTCCACGTGGATCTCGGCGAGCAGCGACGCCTCGGGTGCCCCGCCGGCCTCGCCCTCCAGCACACCGCACTCGATCTCGCGGCCCACGATCGCGGCCTCGACCAGCACCTTCGGGTCGATCTCCCGGGCCGTGGCGACGGCCGCGTCCAGGTCGGCCCAGTCGGTGACCTTGGTGATGCCGGTCGACGACCCGGCCCGCGACGGCTTCACGAAGACCGGCAGGCCGAGGCGCTCCCGGTCGGCCTCGGACAGCGAGGCGCCGGCCCGGAGCACCGCGTACGGACCCACCGGGATGCCCTCGGCCGCCGCCAGCTTCTTGGTGAACTCCTTGTCCATGGCCGCCGCCGAGGCGAACACGTTCGCCCCCACGTACGGGATCCCGGCCATCTCCAGCATTCCCTGGATCGTGCCGTCCTCGCCGTACGCACCGTGCAGCACCGGGAACACCACGTCCACACCGGCCAGCTCGGAGATCCCGTCCGCCGGGTCCCGCACGATCAGCTCGCTCGCGGTCGGGTCGGCCGCCAGCACGAGCGCGCTGCCCGACGACGCCGTGATCTCGGGCAGCTTCCGATCATTGATCGACAGCTGGGAGGTGTCACCCGAGGCGAGGACCCACCGACCCTCACGGGTGATTCCGACCGGGACCACCTCGTACTGATCGGGGTCCAGAACGCCCAGGATCGCACCGGCGCTGACACAGGAAATGGCGTGCTCAGTGCTGCGGCCACCGAACACGATCGCGACGCGGGTCTTGCGGGGGGACGTCACTCTTCTCTGCGCCTTCCAGCTAGCGGGCATGCCGGGGGTGACCCTACTCTGCGTAAGCCAGATTTGGGATTCGTGGCGACGCCTGTGAGAGATGTGCAAGGCAGGGAGGACGAAGCGTTCATGGCTCCAGCACTCCACGTGATCGCCGGGCCCGGTCCGGGGCAACTGGCGACGATGGCTCACCCGGCCGACGAGCCGTGGTCACCGCAGGAACTGGGCGCCCTCGCCCGGGCCGGGGTGCAGGTGCTGGTGTCGTCCGCCGAATCCGGCCCGGACACCGCGGGCATCGAGGTGGTGCCGTTCCCGGTCTCCGACGGGACCGCCACCCGCGACGAGGCCAACCGGGTGGTCGCCCTCGCCGTCCGCCTCGCCGGTGAGGTCCGCGCCGGTCGCTTCGTGGTCACCCAGGCCGCCGCGGACAACGGCCGTTCGACGTTGCTGGCCACCATGACGCTCGCCCTGCTCGGCATCCGGCCGGGCGAGGCGCTGCGCCGCACCGGCCCGTCCGGCTCCGCCATCGCCCCCGACTGGCTGCACGACTTCGTGGCGACCCACGGGTGAGCAGGCCGATCGTCCGGCCGCCGGGTTTCCCGAACCCGCTTCCGGTCCAGCCGGCCGCCGGGTTTTCACAACCCGTTTCCGGTACGGACGGAAACGCCCCCGCGGAATCCGCCCCGTCCCGCCGATCGCGGGAGATCCAGGCGCGGCGCAAGCCTTTGCCAGCCGCGCCGGGCTGAGATCCGGACTTCCGGGCGACCGCCCCGGGGTCGGGATGACCACCCGGCGTGGCTCTGTTCCGGCTGGCTCTCAGGGCTGACCCTGCTGGCCGAATCGCCCGCCCCGCCCCGCCTGCCCGCCGGGCGGGCTGGGGCGCACAGCGCACCGACGGTGCGCCCCGAGCACCGCTGTGACACTCGTGAGCGACCACGCGGGGCCCTGCATGCGCGCCGAATCGCTCGGCCCCGTCTGCCCGCCCGGGCGGGCACACACAGCGCACTGACGGTACCCCGCCGCCCCGGCGCCCTGAGGCCCCGGCGCCCTGAGGCCCCGGCGCCCTGCCGTCCTGGCGCCCTGCCGTCCTGGCGCCCCGGACTCGCGGGCATGCACACGGACACCGACGATGTACCGGGAGTAGATGTCGCAAGCCGCTTAACTCCCGTTGGCCTCAATCCCTTGACACGTTCCGTCCCTGGCGTCCGGTGGGCGGAGGGCCGGCGTGCGGGGCCATTGTGTGCTCGGAGAACGTGACACCCGTAGTGGGTGTGACGACACCCGTTGCGGGTGTCACGTCTGCGGAACATCGATGGCCGTGATCCGTGTCCCTTCTCCCCGGCGTCCGGTGGGCGGAGGGCGGAGGGCGGGCGTGCAGGGCGATGTGTGCTCGGAGAACGTGACACCCATAGTGGGTGTGACGACACCCGTTACGGGTGTCACGTCTGCGGAACACAGACAGCCGAAATCCGTGTCCCTTCTCC
This sequence comes from Actinoplanes sp. NPDC049802, assembly GCF_040656595.1. NCBI lineage: Bacteria > Bacillati > Actinomycetota > Actinomycetes > Micromonosporales > Micromonosporaceae > Actinoplanes > Actinoplanes sp. NPDC049802. Next base: position 21,876 of record NZ_JBFAMR010000072.1, on the reverse strand, counting down.
CCGGCGTCCGGTGGACGGAGGGCGGAGGGCCGGCGTGCGGGGCCATGTGTGCTCGGAGAACGTGACACCCGTAGTGGGTGTGGGGACACCCGTTGCGGGTGTCACGTCTGCGGAACACCGATGGCCGAAATCCGTGTCCCGTCTCCCCGGACGGCGATTCGTCTCTGCATCCGCTGCCAGCCGGTGAACGTGGCGGTGATGGCGTGTGGCGGCCAGCCGATGCCACACGCTGGAGTTCAAGAGGGCAGCGTCAGCGGCGGTCGCCGAGGAGTCATCGCGGTCGGCCGGGTCGCTTCGCCGGTCTTGCCCAGCGACGAGCACCACCGTTCACGCAATGCCGTCCACATGCGCAACCACCGCAGCGGACGGCTCTTCACCGGTCACCGGTCGCCGTCGCCCTGATCCAGGCCGGGTCTCCGCTACCCGGCACCCGTGTCGTGAGGCCTGGCAAAGCGGGGCCGGACCGAATATGCGCTGGTAGCGAGCCTTTATTGATAAGCCGGCAGGGTCAGGGCTGTCCCGACGACGTCGAGTCAGCCCGGCACACCGTGGGCTACCGGGCCGTGGTGAATGTCTGAGGCAGTGCTCCCGAGTCCCACAGGGAGTCGAGGTGCGCGAGGAAGCCGGTGAGGCTGCGTTCCAGAGAACGCCGCTCGTCGGCCGGGACGGCGGCCAGCGGGTCGGAGAAGATCAGACCCTCCGGGTGCCTGGCGCGGGTGCCCACGAACTTGTCGCAGGCCCCGCACCAGACGTAGCTGACCAGCGTCGGCCGCCTGGCGCCGGCAGGCGCCGTGAAGTAGGCACGCAGCCGCCGCTCACCGCAGGCCGGGCAGTCCCGCTCACCCGGGTCGGCGAAGAAGCTGTCCCCCTGGGTGAGAGCCACCACCTCGTCGCCGGTGAAGCTGCTCCAGGCCGTCACGCCCGCATCACCGCCCGGCCGTCGCGACGGCCGCTGCCGCCGACGGGAACCGAAACCATGGCC
>NZ_JBFAMR010000072.1:0-20797 GCF_040656595.1 Actinoplanes sp. NPDC049802 | reverse complement strand
GCCGTCACGCCCGGATCACCGCCCGGCCGTCACGACGGCCGCACCCGCCGACGGAAACCGAAACCATGGCCGTCACGCCCGGATCACCGCCCGGCCGTCACGACGGCCGCACCCGCCGACGGAAACCGAAACCATGGCCGTCACGCCCGGATCACCGCCCGGCCGCACCCGGCGACGGGAAGCGGGGCCGTGGCTGTCACGCCGACGCGTCCAGGGCGGCGGTGACGTCGGCGAGCAGGTCCACGGTGTCCTCGATGCCGCAGGAGAACCGCAGGAAGCCGGGCGACGTGTCGTCACCCCACTGGGCCCGCCGGTCCGCCGTGCTGTGCACGCCGCCGAACGACGTGGCCGCGAACACCAGCTTGGCCGACGACAGGAACCGCCCGACCCGCTCGGCCGAGCCCAGATCGAACGACACGATCCCGGGCACCCGCCGCATCTGTGCCGACGCCACCGGGAACGACGGGTCGCCGGGCAGCCCCGGCCACCGCACGCCGGTCACGTCGGAACGCGAGAGCAGCAGTTCGGCGACCGCCGCCGCGTTGGCGCTCTGCCGGGCCAGCCGCAGGTCCAGCGTCGCGATGGACCGGTGCGCCAGCCACGCGTCGAACGCCCCGGGCACCGCGCCGGTCTGCTTGCGCCACGTCTCCACCTTGGCCAGCAGCGCGGGGTCGCCGGCCGACACGTAGCCGAGCAGCACGTCGGAGTGCCCGGTGAGCGCCTTGGTCCCGGAGGCGACGACCAGGTCGGCGCCGAGCGCGAGCGGCGTCTGCCCGAGCGGTGTGGCGGTGGTGTTGTCGACCGCCACCAGCGCGCCGGCCTCGTGGGCGGCGGCGGACAGCGCCCGGATGTCGCACACGTCCAGACCCGGGTTGGCCGGCGTCTCCAGGAGCACGAGACGGACCCCGGTGAACTCCGGGTACGGTCCGGCGGTCGGCACGAGAACCGTCTTCACGCCCAGGTCACGCAGGGTGCCCTCGGCGAACGCGCGTACCGTGAAGTAGCCGTCCGCGGGAAGGGCGACCGTGTCGCCGGTGCGCAGCACGGCGAGCAGCAGCGCCGTGATCGCCGCCTGGCCGCTGGCGAAGACCAGCGTGGGCCCGCCCTCCAGGGAGGCGATCGCCGACTCCAGCGCCCGCCGGGTCGGATGCTCGGTGCGGGCGTACCCGTTCTCTCCGGGCCCGGTCACCGGGTCCAGGTGGTAGGGCGCCGCGAACACCGGCCCCGGCAGGAAGGGTTCGCCGACCACCGGCGCGGGCAGCCCGGCGTGCACCGACCGGGTGCCGTCCGAAAACGAGGAACTCACTCGGGTTTCATCTCCCGTGTCATCAGCAGTTTCACCGCGACCCGCGGGTCCACGCCCTCGTGGCACACGCGCTCGACCTGTTCGACGATCGGCATCTCCACGCCGTTCGCCCGGGCCAGGTCGCGGATGGACAGGCAGCTCTTGACGCCCTCGGCGGTCTGCCGGGTGGCGATCTGCGCCTGTTCCAGGGAGTCGCCACGGCCCAGGTGCTCACCGAAGGTGCGGTTCCGGGCGAGCGGCGACGAGCAGGAGGCGACCAGGTCGCCGAGTCCGGCCAGGCCGGCGAAGGTGAGCGGATCGGCGCCGAGGGCCACGCCGAGCCGGGCGGTCTCGGCCAGGCCGCGGGTGATCAGAGAGGCCCGGGTGTTGTCGCCGAGACCGATGGCCACGGTCATCCCGTACGCCAGGGCGATCACGTTCTTGCAGGCGCCGCCGAGCTCGCAGCCGATCACGTCGTCGCTGGTGTACGGCCGGAAGTAGGGCGTCGCCAGGGCGTGCTGGACCTGCCGGGCGCGGCTCTCGTCGGAGCACGCCACCACGGTCGCGGTGGGCTGTTCGGCGGCGATCTCGGGCGCCAGGTTGGGACCGGAGACCACCACGACCCGGTCCGGGGCGACGCCGGCCGTCTCCACGATGACCTCGCTCATCCGTTTGAGCGTGCCGAGCTCGATGCCTTTCATGAGGGAGACCACGGTGGCGTCGCCGGGGAAGGCGCCGGACCAGTCGGCCAGGTTGCCGCGCAGCGTCTGGGAGGGCACCGCGATGGCGATCAGCTCGGCGCCGGAGACCGCCTCCGCCAGGTCGGTGGTCGCGGTCACGGCCGGCCCGAGGCGTACGCCGGGGAGCGAGCCCTCGTTGGATCCCTTCTCCCGGATCTCCGTGGCGACCGCCTCCCGCCGTGCCCACATGCGCACCTCCGAGCCGGCCTCGGCGAGCACCCTGGCGAACGCGGTGCCCCAGGAACCGGATCCGATGACGGCCGCCTTCATGGCGCATCCTCCGCGGTAGTGGCCCGCCGTGCGGGCCGGTCGTAGAGCGCCGGCGGGTCGCCGTCGCGGATCTCAGCGAGCAGATCCCGGACACCCAGCATGATCGCCTCGGTCATCTCCTCGAGCACCGCCCGGGTCGGTTCGGCGCCGGCCCAGCGGCTGAGGTCGATCGGCGCGCCGGCGGTCACGGTGACGTGCGTACGGCGCAGTTTGAGCTTGTTGGTTCGCGGGTCGAAGATCGCCTGGGCCCCCCAGTTCGCGATCGGCACGACCGGGGCGCCGGTCAGCATCGCGAGCCGGGCCGCGCCGGTCTTGCCGCGCATCGGCCACAGGTCGGGGTGCCGGGTCGTGGTGCCCTCCGGGTAGATCACCACGGCGCCGCCCTCGCGCAGCGCCTCGACCAGCGTATCCAGTGACTTCACCGCCTCCACACTGCCCCGTTCGACCGGGATCTGCCGGGTCTTGCGCAGCAGGAACCCGATCACCGGCACCTTCCAGACGCTGGCCTTGCCGAGGAACCGCGGCCATCGGCCGGCTCTCCAGAGGTAGTGGGCCACGACGAGCGGGTCGAAGTGCGACACGTGGTTGGGGACGATGATCACCGGGCCGGTGGCCGGGATCTCGTTCATCCGGTGCCAGGTCTTGCGGGTCAGCAGGGTCATCACCGGGAGCACCAGCACCACCGCGACACGCTGCCAGAAACCGAGCCTCTGCTGTGCCACGGCATCCCCCGTCCTTCGAACGGCGACGTGGTCCACTGCCGCCCCTGCGTTCACCTGCGACGAAATCATGCCCGCTCATCCCCGGTGGAGCCAGGCAGGGGTCGGCGGATCATTCAGGCAGACTGGCTGGGTGGTGCGGAATTGGACGGTGGTCATCCCGGTGAAGCGGCTGGTTCTGGCGAAGACGCGGCTGCGCGGCGCGGTTCCGCCGGACCGTCACCCGGAGCTGGCGCTCGCCATGGTGCGCGACACGGTGTCCGCGGTGCTCTCCGCCACGTCGGTCGCCGGGCTGATCGTGGTGACCGACGATCCGGAGGTCGGCGGCGCGGTGCGGGAGCTGGGCGCCCGGGTGACGCCGGATCCGGGCGGCGGGCTGAACGCGGCGATGCGGTCCGGCGCCGACCGGGTGGCCGGGCTCGGTGCGCACCGGGCCGTCCTGGCCGGCGATCTGCCGGCGCTGCGGCCGGAGCAGTTGGACGACGCGCTGGGCCGGGTGTCCGCCCGCAGTTTCGTGCCGGACGCGGCCGGCACCGGGACGGTGCTGCTGGCGGCGCCGCCGGGAGAGCCGCTCGACCCGCGGTTCGGCGGGTCGTCGGCGGCGGCGCACGCGGCCACCGGGGCGGTTCCGCTGATCCGGGATTGGCCCGGTCTGCGACAGGACGTGGACACGGCCGCCGATCTGGACGCGGTTCTCACTCTCGGTGCGGGCCCCCGGACCTGTGGGCTGCTGCGTGATCTCGGACTCACCACGGAGTGCGCGCCGGCCGCCTGAGGCGGGTAGCGTGCGATGTCATGCAGGGCACCATCGCGACTTTCGACCCGGACACCCGAAGCGGCTCGCTGCTGCTCGACGACGGGACTCCCCTGGTCTTCGGCCCGGCGGCGTTCGAGCGCTCGGGGCTGCGCCTTCTCCGTCTCGGTCAGCGTGTCACCATCGAACCGGACGAGTCGGGGGCGGTCCGTAGAGTGCTGATTCCCGGAGTCGCCTGAATTGATCATCCGCTAGTTCGTTTCACGTTCCGCCGGAAACGGCGATGATGGAGCCATGCAGACCCCGCCCCGGACCCCCGAGACCCGCCGGCGTGGCCCCAACGGCCGCTTTCTGCCCAGGCCGGAGCAGACAGAGACACAGCCGAGCGAGGCCCCCGATCCCGTGACCGCCGCTGGGCAGGCCGCCACCGAGCTGGTGGTGACCGAGACGGTCACGACCGCGGAGCCGGTGAGCCCGGTGGCCGTGGCCGAGGCGGTGATCGCGGAGCGCGAGGTGGCCGAGCTGACCACCGGTGAGATGATCGCCGACCTCGCCGACGACGAGGACGACGACGAGGACACCGACGAGGCGCCCGGCTATCTGCTGCCCGAGGACCGGTTCCACAACCGGGAGCTCTCCTGGCTGGACTTCAACGCCCGGGTGCTGGCCCTGGCCGAGGACCCGGGGACGCCTCTGCTGGAGCGGGCCAAGTTCCTCGCCATCTTCGCGAGCAACCTGGACGAGTTCTACATGGTCCGGGTGGCGGGTCTGAAGCGGCGGCTCAGTGCGGGCCTGCCGGTCCGTGGCGGGGACCGGTCGCCGCTGCGTCACCAGATCGAGATGATCACCGAGCGGACCGCCGACCTGGTCACCCGGCACGCGGCCTGCTTCGCCGACGAGGTCCGGCCGAAACTCGCTGCGGAGAGCATCGAGCTGGTCTCCTGGAAGGAGCTGAACGCTGCCGAGCAGGGGCGGTTGCGGACGTTCTTCCGGGAGCAGGTGTTCCCGGTGCTGACGCCGCTCGCGGTCGACCCGGCCCACCCGTTCCCGTACATTTCGAGCCGGTCGCTCAACCTGGCGGTGGCGCTGCGCTACCCGGAGGGCGACTCGCCGGAGCTGTTCGCCCGGGTCAAGGTGCCGAACAACGTGCCCCGTTTCGTGACCGTGCAGAACGACAGCCGCGGCGTGCGCTTCCTGCCGGTCGAGGAGCTCATCGCGGTCCACCTCAACCAGCTCTTCCCCGGGATGCAGATCCTGGAGTGGCATCTGTTCCGGGTCACCCGCAACGCCGAGCTGGAGGTCGACGAGGACCGCGACGAGGACCTGCTCCAGGCACTGGAGCGGGAGCTGGCCCAGCGCCGGTTCGGCCCGCCGGTGCGTCTCGAGGTGGCCGCGTCGATCAGCGACCACGTGCTCGACCTGCTGGTCCGCGAGCTCGACATGGACAGTCAGGACGTGTTGCGGGTGCCGGGGCTGCTCGACCTGTCGGCGCTGTGGCAGGTGTTCGGCGAGTGCGACCGGGATGATCTCAAGGACCGCCCGTTCGTTCCGGCGACCCACCCGCACCTGGCCGACGGCGAGGTGCCGCGCAGCGTCTTCAACCGGCTGCGTGAGTCGGACATCCTGGTGCATCACCCGTACCACTCGTTCTCCACCAGCGTGCAGCGGTTCATCGAGCAGGCGGCGGCCGACCCGAACGTGCTGGCCATCAAGCAGACGCTGTACCGGACGTCGGGCGACTCGCCGATCGTGGACGCCCTGGTCGACGCGGCGGCGGCCGGCAAGCAGGTGGTGGTGCTGGTCGAGGTGAAGGCCCGGTTCGACGAGGTGGCCAACATCGCCTGGGCGCGGACGCTGGAGCGGGCCGGCTGCCACGTGGTCTACGGCCTGGTCGGTCTGAAGACGCACTGCAAGACCGCTCTGGTGGTCCGGCAGGAGGGCAACCACATCCGGCGGTACTGCCACATCGGCACCGGCAACTACCACCCGAAGACCGCACGGCTGTACGAGGACTTCGGCATGCTGACCGCCGACCCGGAGGTGGGCGCCGACGTCACCGACCTGTTCAACGTGCTCACCGGGTACAGCCGGCAGACCACGTACCGGCGGCTGCTGGTGGCGCCGCACGGGGTGCGCAAGGGCTTGCTGGAGCGGGTGGACGAGCAGGCCCGGATCGCCCGCGAGGGTGGTGAGGCGCTGGTCCAGTTCAAGGTGAACTCGCTGGTCGACGAGAAGACCATCGACTCGCTGTACCGGGCCTCGCAGGACGGGGTCAAGGTGGATCTGATCATCCGGGGCATGTGCGCGTTGCGGCCGGGTGTCCCCGGTCTGTCGGAGAACATCCGGGTCCGCTCGATCGTCGGCCGGTTCCTGGAGCACTCGCGGGTGTTCCGGTTCGGGCCGGGCGCCGACGCCGAGTACTGGATGGGCTCCGCGGACCTGATGCACCGCAACCTGGACCGCCGGGTGGAGGCGCTGGTCAAGGTGACCCTGCCGTCGACCCGGGAGGAGCTGCGGCATGTGCTGGAGTTCTCGATGGGCGAGCACACCGAGGGCTGGGACCTGGACGCCGACGGTGTGTGGCATCGCAGCGTCGGCACGCCGGGCCGCCCCCAGGTGCATCTGCAGGCGGCCATGCTGCGCCGGATCATCGGCAAGAAGCAGCACTGATGTCGGCTGGTTCCGACGAGCCCGTCGAGCGGGCCGCAGGCGGGGTGCTCTACCGCCGGGGCGCCGACGGCCTGGAGATCTGTGTGGTGCACCGGCCGCGGTACGACGACTGGAGCCTGCCGAAGGGCAAGTTGTCCGACGGTGAGCTGCCGCTGGCCGCCGCGGTCCGGGAGGTCGAGGAGGAGACCGGCGCCGCCGGGATACCGCAGTTGCGGCTGCCCGACGTCGACTACCCGCTGCCCGACGGGCGGCCGAAGAACGTGGCGTTCTGGCTGATGCTGGCCGGCTCGGACGGTCCGGTGCAGGACACCGGCGAGGTGGACGAGCTGGCCTGGCTGCCGTTGGAGGAGGCGGCCGCGCGGGTGACGTACGCCGATGAACGTCGCGTCCTGGCGCATGTCGCCGCTCTTCCGCCGGTCACCGCGGTGATCGCGCTGGTCCGGCACGCCCGGGCCGGGGAGCGCAAGAAGTGGGCCGGCCGGGACGCGCTGCGCCCGATCGACCCGGTCGGCAAGAAGCAGGCGGACCGGTTGGCCGCGCTGCTCACGCCGCTGCGGCCGCGCCGGCTGGTGGCGGCCCCGCCGTTGCGCTGCGGTCAGACGCTGGAGCCGCTCGCCGCGGCGCTCGGCGATCAGCCGATCGTGCGGGACAGCGCGTTCGCCGAGCCGTCCGAGGCGGACCGGTTGCCGGCCCGGCTGGCGGCGGCCCGGTCCCGGCTGGCCGAGTTGCGCTCGTACGAGCGGGTGGTGGTGTGCAGTCAGGGCAAGGTGATGCCGCCGCTGCTGGCGTCGCTGCACGACGGCGCCACCGACCGGTTCAAGACGCCGAAGGGCGACGGTTGGCTGCTGACCTGGTCCGGCGACCGGCTGCTGGGCGCGTCCCGGTTGTGACGGACCGGCTCGCCGGCGGGTCCGCCCGCCAGTAGCCGATCAGGTCGCCGGTGAGCCAGCGCGCCTGCCACAGCTCGTCGCGGCGCGGTTCCCAGTCCCGGTACGGCAGCAGGGCGAGACGCCAGCTCAGCACCCCGGCCAGGTACCAGCCGTAGAGCGGGACGGCGCCCAGCCATCCGTCGAACCGCCGGTACGAGCACCGCGGCGCCGCCCAGCTGACGGCGAGCCCGGACCAGCCGCAGGTGATCACCCAGTCCAGCACCGGCCATCCGGTACGGTCCTCGGCCAGGTCGCCGAGCGTCCATCCGGGTACGACCGCGACGGCGAACAGCCCCGCGGCGATGGTGGCCCGGGCGGTCAGGCCGCGCGGTGTGGATCGGTCCATGCCCGGACCGTAGGCCGCCGGAACCGGGCTGCGCGGCTACACGGAAAAGGCGTCCACCCAACGGTGGACGCCTTTTCCGTGGCGGTCTTTCAGCGCGCTTTTCGCGCCGAGGTGGTACGGGCTCGGGCCGGCGCGGCCGCCGGCGCGGCGGTCTTGCGGGCGGTCCGCTTGGCCGGGGCGGCCTTCGCGGTGGTCGTCTTGGCGGTCGCGGTCTTGGTGGCCGCGGTCTTGGTGGTGGTCTTCTTCGCCGCCGTGGTCTTGGCCGCCGTCGTCTTCGCGGGTGCCGCGGTCGCGCCGGTCTTCTTCGCCGCGGCAGTGGTGGCGGTCTTCTTGGCCGCCGTGGTGGTCTTCTTGGCGGCGGCCGCGGTCTTGGCCGCCGTGGTCTTGGTGGCCGCGGTCTTGGTGGCCGCGGTCTTGGTGGCGGTCTTCTTCGCCGCCGTGGTCTTGGCCGCCGTCGTCTTCGCGGGTGCGGCGGCCGCTGTCCTGGTGGCCGTCTTCTTCGCCGCGGTCGCCTTCGCCGGCTTTCCGCTCGCGACGAGTTCGCGGAATGCGCTGCCCGCCTTGAAGACCGCGACCGATGTCTTCTTCACCTTCACCGGCTCGCCGGTTCGCGGATTCCGCGCCGTTCGCGCATTGCGGGTCCGCTTCTCGAACGATCCGAATCCGGTGAGTGCCACCTTGTCGCCCTTGGCGACGGCGTTCTGCACCTCACTGATGAACGCGTCCAAAGCCAGGGTCGCCGTCTTCTTGTCTCCCAGCCTGCCGGCGAGCGCCTCGATGAGCTCGGCCTTGTTCACGGTTTCCTCCCGGACGTGACGTGAGAACTGGCCCGTCGAAGGCCATTCTGCGCGCACGGTATGCCCCGTGACCCGGTTACAGAAACATTCAGGCGGAAAAACCGTTGTGTCCCAACGAATTCGCCCCTGCCGGGTGACCCGGCAGGGGCGAAATGGCGAACAGAACTAAAGGACGACGACCGGCTTGAAAGCGGGGCGACCCTTCTCGTACGCGGTAATCGCTTCTTCGTGGCGCAGCGTCAGTCCGATGTCGTCGAGGCCTTCCATGAGACGCCAGCGACTGAAATCGTCGATCGGGAACCCGTAGGCGGCGTCGTCCACGCGCACCACCCGGGCCTCCAGGTCGACGGTGATCTCCTTGTCCGGCTCGCTCTCCGCCAGGTCCCAGATGCTCTCCACGATCTTCTGGTCCAACTGGATCGGGAGCAGGCCCTCCTTGAGGGAGTTGCCGCGGAAGATGTCGCCGAAGCGGGAGGCGATGACCGCCTTGAATCCCCAGTCGCGCAGCGCCCAGACGGCGTGCTGCCGGGACGAGCCGGTGCCGAAGTTGGGTCCGGCGACCAGGATGGTGGCGCCGGCGTGCTGCGGCTTGTTCAGCACGAAGCCGGGGTCCTCACGCCAGGCGTTGAAGAGCCCGTCCTCGAACCCGGTACGCGTGACACGCTTCAGGTAGACGGCCGGGATGATCTGGTCGGTGTCCACGTCGGAACGGCGCAGCGGCATGACCTTGCCGCTGTGGGTGACGAACTTGTCCATGTCAGCTTCCTCTACTCAGAGGTCGGCGGGGGCGGCCAGCCGGCCGACCACGGCGGTGGCGGCGGCGACCTGCGGCGAGACCAGGTGGGTGCGCCCGCCCTTGCCCTGCCGGCCCTCGAAGTTGCGGTTGGAGGTGGACGCGGCGCGCTGGCCGGGACTGAGCGTGTCCGGGTTCATGCCCAGGCACATCGAGCAGCCGGCGAACCGCCACTCGGCGCCCGCCTCGGTGAAGACCTTGTCCAGGCCCTCGGCCTCGGCCTGTTCCCGCACCAGGTACGAGCCGGGCACGATCATCATGCGGACGCCGTCGGCGACCTTGCGGCCACGGATCACGTCGGCCGCGGCGCGCAGGTCCTCGAGCCGGCCGTTGGTGCACGAGCCGACGAAGACCACGTCGACCGGGACCTCACGGAACGGGGTGCCGGGGGTGAGGGCCATGTAGTCGAGGGCGCGCTGGGCGGCGCCGCGCTCGACCTCGTCGAGGAAGTCCTCGGGGCTGGGGACGACGCCGTTCAGCGCGGCGCCCTGGCCCGGGTTGGTGCCCCAGGTGATGAACGGGCTGATCTGCGAGGCGTCCAGGATGATCTCGGTGTCGTACTCGGCGTCCTCGTCGGTGGCGAGGGTCTTCCAGTACTCGACCGCGGCGTCCCACTGCTCGCCCTTCGGGGCGTGCGCGCGATCCCTCAGGTACTCGAACGTGGTCTCGTCCGGCGCGATCATGCCGGCCTTGGCGCCCCACTCGATCGACATGTTGCAGATCGTCATCCGGCCCTCCATGGAGAGCTTGCGGATGGCCTCGCCGCGGTACTCCACGATGTGGCCGTTGCCGCCGCCGGTGCCGGTCTGCGTGATCAGCGCGAGGATCAGGTCCTTCGCGGTGACGCCCGGGCCCAGCTCGCCGACGACCGTGACGGCCATCGTCTTCGGCTTGGCCTGCGGCAGCGTCTGGGTGGCGAGCACGTGCTCGACCTCGCTGGTGCCGATGCCGAAGGCCAGCGCGCCGAACGCGCCGTGCGTGGCGGTGTGCGAGTCACCGCAGACGATCGTCATGCCGGGCTGGGTGAGGCCCAACTGCGGGCCGATCACGTGCACGATGCCCTGGTTCACATCGCCCAGCGGGCGGATCTCGACACCGAACTCAGCGCAATTCTTCCGCAGCGTCTCGATCTGCGTACGTGAGGTCGTGTCGGCGATCGTGAACAGTTCACCGCGCTTGGTGTTGAACGCGGGGTCCGCATACCCGGTCGGGGTGTTGTGGTCCTCCGTCGCGAGCGTGAGGTCGGTCCGGCGCACCGGCCGGCCGGCCATCCGCAGCCCGTCGAAGGCTTGCGGGCTGGTGACCTCGTGCAGCAGGTGCAGGTCGATGTAGAGCAGGTCAGGCTCACCCTCGGCCGTGCGCACCACGTGGTCATCCCAGACCTTCTCGGCCAGGGTCCTGGGTTTCCCGCTCTGGGGAGTGACTCCCACCATCTGGACATCCTAAATTCTGGAATGTATGTTTCGGCTTGTGGGACACAGTATGAGCGGTGTAGGCGTTCTCGACAAGGCGGTTGTCATCCTCGCCGCATGTGTCGACGGCGCCAGCCTTGCCGAGTTGGTCGAACGCACCAAGTTGCCGCGGGCGACCGCACATCGCCTGGCCCAGGCACTGGAGATTCATCGGATGCTGGTGCGCGACACTCAAGGAAGATGGCGTCCGGGACCGAGATTGGGCGAGTTGGCCAATGCCGCGCCGGACGTTCTGCTGACCGCCGCCGAGCCCCTGCTGTCCGCACTTCGGGACGCCACCGGCGAGAGTGCTCAGCTCTACCTGCGCCGCGCCGATGAGCGTATCTGCGTCGCCGCCGCCGAGCGCGCGAGTGGTCTTCGTGACACCGTGCCGGTCGGCTCGGTGCTGCCGATGGTCGCCGGCTCGGCCGCACAGATCCTGCTCGCATGGGAGCCGCCCGAGGCGGTGATGCCGCTCCTGCCGCGCTGCAAGTTCACCGGCCGCACCCTCGCCGAGGTCCGCCGCCGGGGCTGGGCGCAGAGCGTCGCCGAGCGCGAGCCGGGTGTGGCAAGCGTCTCAGCGCCGATCCGCGACCGGACCGGCCGGGTGATCGCGTCGATCTCGATAAGCGGCCCGATCGAGCGACTGGGCCGCCGGCCCGGTGAGCGGCACGCGATGGCCGTCGTCCGCGCCGGCCAGCGACTGTCCGGCCTCTGATTCCCCGCCCGAAACCTCCGTGCCCGCCCCGCCCCGCTCTCCCGGCGGGGCGGCTTCGTTTCCGCCTCACCCCTGGCCTTCGCCGCGGGCGGCCCACTTCCCCGGTAGGACCGCTTCGCTTCCCCTCACCCACCCTCACCCCGGGCGACCCCACCTCCCCGGTGGGACGACTTCGCTTCCCCTCACCCCGGGCCTCGCTTCCCCGGAATGATCGCGGTGAGTGGATAGGCTGCCGCCGTGCGGCTCTTCGGGAAGGACGATCGGCTCTTCGGGCGCGAAGCCGAGTGCGCCGTCCTCGACGGCCTTCTCGCGGAGGCGCGATCCGGGCGCAGTGCGGCCCTGGTGCTGCGCGGCGAGCCCGGAGCGGGCAAGACCGCTCTGCTTCGGTACGCGTGGAGCAGGGTCGCCGTCGCACCTCAGGACGGCGGCAGGGTCCCCGTCGCACCTCAGGACGGCGGCAGAGTCGCCGTCGCACCCCGGGACGGCGCCGCCGAGCGGTCCACCGTCAGCGACGCCACGACGCCCCTGTCCGGCGACATCGGAACACCCGTCATCAGCGACACCGAGGCGCTCTCCATGAGCGACGCCGAAACACTCTTCGCCGGCGGTGTCGAGGCCGAGGCCGGGCTGCCGTACGCCGGACTGCACCGCCTGCTCATCCCGCTCCTGCCGGACCGTGGCCATCTCCCGGCCGCCCAGCGCGCCGCCCTCGAGGTGGCCTGCGGTCTCGCCGACGGCCCCTCCCCCGACCTGTACCTGGTGAGCCTGGCAGCGCTCACCCTGCTGGCCGCCACTCCCCGGCTGTGCGTCGTCGACGACGTGCACTGGCTGGATCCGGACTCGGCCCGCGCCCTCGCCTTCGTGGCCCGCCGCCTGCACGCCGAGGGTGTGGTCCTGCTCTTCGGCCAGCGTGCCGTCGCGGACGATCCGGGACTGTTCGCCGGCGTGGACGTGCTGGAGGTCACCGGCCTGAGCCGGGACGCCGCCGTGGCGCTGCTCTCCGACGTGGTCGCCGGCGATCTGGACCTGAGCCTGGCCGAGCACATCGCCGCGGCCACCGGCGGCAACCCGCTCGCTCTCACCGACCTGGGCCGCGAACTCACCGACGAACAGTTGCGCGGCGCCTCCCCGCTGCCCGGGCCGGTGCCGATCGGCAGCCGTCTGGAGGCGCACTACGCGGCCCGGGCCGGCGGCTATCCGCCGGCCACCCGTACCTGGCTGGTGCTGGCGGCGGCCGGCGCGGGCGCCCGGCACGACCATCTGCTGTCCGCCGCCCGGCTTCTCGGCGTCCGGCCGGAGGACGCCGGACCGGCCGAATCGGACCGGCTGGTGTCCGGCATCCCGCCGATCGTCTTCCGGCATCCCCTGGCCGGCTCCGCGGTGTACGGCGACGCGGCGCCCGCCGAGCGCCGGGCCGTGCACGCCGCTCTGGCCGCGGCCATCACCGGTGACGCCGACGCGGACCGGCGGGCCTGGCATCTGGCCGCCGCCACGGCCGCGCCGGACGAGGCGGTCGCCGCCGAACTGGAACGCCGCGCCGATCGGGCCGGCGCCCGCGGCGGGCACTCGGCCCGGGCCACCTTCCTGAGCCGGGCCGCCGAACTCACCCCGGACGAGACCGTCCGGGCCGGACGCCGGGTGGAGGCGGCCGCCGCGGCGATGGCGGCCGGCGCTCCCGCCCGGGCCATGCTGCTGCTGGAGGCGGTGGACGAACGGCACCTGACCGGGCCTGCCCGCGGGTCGGCGCTGCAGACCCGGGCGCTCGCCACCGTCAACGTCGGCGAGCCCACCGCCCTGGGCGAGGCCGGCGCGCTCTGCCTGGAGGCGGTCGCCGCGTTCGGTGACGACCACGCCCGGGCCCGGCGGGCCGCGGTCCAGGCCGTGGACCACGCCATCGGCGCGGAACACCTGGCGTCGGTGAGCGAGATCACGGTCGCGGCCGAGGCCGCCCGGCTCGCCGCCACCGACCCGGACGGGCTCGACGGGCTGCTGCTGGCCGGTTACGCCTCGTTCGTCCTCGACGGGTACGCGTCCTGCGTGCCCGCCCTGCGCCGGGCCGTCGCCGCGATCGCCGACCCGGCACTGCCCGACGAGACGCTGCGCCGCCGCTTCGTCGTCGGGGTCAACTACTGCAACCTGCTCTGGGACGACGACACCAAGCTGGCGCTGCTGGAGCGGGCCGCGGCCGCCGCCCGCCGTACCGGAGCCCTGCACGCGCTCGACCTGGTCCACTTCGTCGGCGCGATGACCGACGCCGTGCTGGGCCGCCTCGACCACGCCGACCGGCACGACGCCGCCGGGCAGCGGCTGCGCCGGTCGATCGGCATCACCGCCGAACAGGAGCAGGTGTGGCGGCATCCGGAGCTGGTGGCCTGGCGTTCCCCGGACGGGTTCCGGGAGACCGTCCCGCAGGCGCTGCAGGTCTTCGAGATGCTGCACATGGGTGGCATGCACGCGGTCACCCGCCTCGCCACGGCCGGACTGGACATCGCGAGCGGCGACTACCCGGCCGCCCGAGACCTGCTGCTGGGCATCGTCGAGCTGGGACGGCCCCGCCGGTACGCCTGGGCGCTGCCCGATCTCGTCGAGGCCGCGGTCCGGTCCGGCGACCGCGGCACCGCCGAACTGGCGCTGAACGACCTGACCCTGGCCGCCGGCAACAGCGGCACACCCCGCGCCCTCGGCCTGCTCGACCGGTCCAGGGCCCTGCTGGCCGTACCCGGCGAAGCCGAGGAGCACCACCGGAACGCGATCGAACGGCTCGCCACCACTCCGGCGCACGGCGACCTGGCCCGGGCCCGGCTGCTCTACGGCGAATGGCTGCGACGGCGCCGCCGTCGGCGCGACGCGCGGGACCAACTCGCCACGGCACTCGACATGTTCGAGCAGGTCCGGGCCACCGCGTTCGCCGGTCGCGCCCGCGCCGAACTCGGGGCGCTCGGGGAGGTCGTGCGCTCACCCGTACCGGAGAAGGACGAAACGGCCTTGACCCCGCAGGAGGCCGCCGTGGCCCGCCTGGCCGGCGCCGGGGCCACCAACGCGGAGATCGCCGCCCACCTGTATCTCAGCCCCAGCACCGTCGACTACCACCTGCGGAAGGTGTTCCGGAAGCTCGGCGTCACCTCGCGCCGCCGGTTGCGCGAGGCGTTGCACGACTGACTACGAGTCGCACGGGATTCGGTGATGGGCGCGTTCCCACCAGGATCGGCAGAGGTGTCATCAAGAGGGGGAACACGAGAGATGAAGCCGATCGTTCTGGTGCACGGATTCTGGGTCACGCCGCGTAGCTGGGAGAACTGGGTCGCTCACTACGAGGCCAAGGGCCACCGGGTGATCGCGCCCGCCTACCCCGGTTTCGAGGTCGAGGTGGAGGCCCTCAACGCCGACCCGTCCCCGATTCTGAACGTCACCGTGCCGCAGATCATCGCGCACCTGGAGGAGCAGGTCCGGGCGCTGCCCGAGCCGCCGATCATCATCGGGCACTCGGCCGGTGGCGCGTTCACCCAGATCCTGCTCGACCACGGGTGCGGCGCGGCCGGGGTGGCGATGAACTCGGCGCCCACCGAGGGGGTGCGGGTGGTGCCGCTGTCCCAGGTCAAGTCCACCTTCCCGGTCCTGAAGAACCCGGCGAACCGGCACAAGGCGGTGCCGCTGACGCTGGAGCAGTGGACGTACGCCTTCACCAACACGTTCACCGAACAGGAGTCGAAGGCTCTCTACGAGCGGTACGCCATCCCGGCCAACGGGGGCATCCTGTGGGGCAGCGTGCTCGCCAACTTCCAGCCCGGCCACCAGGACACCTGGGTCGACTACCACAACGACGAGCGGGCGCCGCTGCTGTTCGTCTCCGGGTCCGAGGACCACATCATGCCGCCCGAGGTGCAGCGGTCCAACCACAAGCACTACAAGTCGAACACGGTGACCGAGATCCGAGAATACGAGGGCTACGCCCACCTGCTGCCCGCGCAGAAGGGCTGGGAGCAGATCGCCGACGAGGTCCTCGAATGGGCTCTGCGGCACGCCCGGTGAACGACCTGCGGATCACCCACATCGGCGGGCCCACCACCCTGATCGAGATCGCCGGGGTCCGCCTGCTCACCGACCCGACCTTCGACGACCCGGGCCGGCGGTACTCGTTCGGCCTGGGCACGTCCTCGGTCAAGACAGCCGGCCCGGCCGTGCCCGCCGCCGAACTCGGGCCGGTCGACGCGGTGCTGCTCACCCACGACCATCACGGCGACAACCTGGACATCGCCGGCCGGGCGCTGCTGCCGACGGTCCCGGTGGTGCTGACCACGGTGAGCGGGGCCCGCCGTCTCGGCGGCAACGCCACCGGTCTGACCCCGTGGACGACCGCCACCGTCGGCGGCGTCGAGGTCACCGCCACCCCGGCCCGGCACGGTCCGCCGCTGAGCCGGCCCATCGTCGGCGAGGCCGTCGGGTTCGCGCTGCGTCCGCCCGGCAGCCCGTCGGTCGTCTGGATCTCCGGGGACACCGTGCTGTTCGGTGGCGTCCGGGAGGTGGCGTCCCGGTTCACCGTCGACACCGCGATCCTGCACCTCGGTGAAGTGCGGTTCGGGCTCACCGGCCCGATCCGCTACACCATGAACGGCCGGGACGCCGCCCGCCTCGTCGAGACGGTGCGGCCGCGCACGGTGGTGCCGGTCCACTACGAAGGCTGGTCGCACTTCCACGAGGGCCGCGCCGGGGTGGAGGCCGCCTTCCCGCCCGGCACGCTCACCTGGCTCACACCGGGCGTCCCCGCCACGGTGTGAGCGTCACGGCATCCAGACGGCGTGGTCGTGGGGAACACCCGAGGATCTGTGATCTCAGTCATCGACGCGGTGTTTCACCCGGGATGACGGTCCACCACACAGCAGATCGGCCCGCACCGAATCCGGTGCGGGCCGATCGATCTGTAGTCCCGAAGGGATTCGAACCCTCGCTACCGCCTTGAGAGGGCGGCGTCCTAGGCCGCTAGACGACGGGACCCCATCTGCGCCTCCGGCATTCCCCGGCGGCGCGCTGAACTCTATCAGCCCGCCGCCCGCAGCCGAAATCGGATATCCACCCACCTCAGCGCCCCACTCCGGCCGATTGCCACGCGCTCTCCGCAACCCTCCCCGGTACGGCGTACGCCCACCCGGCTCGCCCGGCCACCCCTGCTCGGCCGGCCACCAGAGCGGCCTCAGACCGACCGAAACAGCCCCTGAGCACCAGCCCTCCGAAGCCGGCCCTTCACGCCGGCCGGTACGGATCACCCGGCCGCTGGAGGCGACGAGCCGTGCCGGTCACGTCGTTCACTCGTCCTCGGCAACTCGGGTCACGGTCACCATCGGTCGGAGGCGACGAGCCGTGCCGGTCACGTCGTCCACTCGTCCTCGGCAACTCCGGTCACGGTCACCATCGGTCGGAGGCGACGAGCCGTGCCGGTCACGTCGTCCACTCGTCCTCGGCAACTCCGGTCACGGTCACCATCGGTCGGCCCCGTTGACCTCTTCGGCGTCCTCGCGGAACCCCCAAAGGCGTTGCGCACGTGGAGATGGCGCCTCCTGACGCCGGCACGTCGTAGGCGTTCGACTTCAAGCTCCATCCCCGCGTTGGCGCCATCGTCTGACAGAGCCAGGCGGAACCTGACAACGGCACGCGGAACTTCGTCAGTGCGATGGTGTCCACAGGAGAGCAAGCCTGGATCTCCACTTCACGGTGCGCTCGTCCCTGAGCAAGACCGGCGAAACGACCCGGCCGGCCGCGATGACTCCCCGGCGACCGCCACTGACGCTGCCCCGTGAATTCCACCGTGCGGCACCGGCCGGCCGTCACACGCCATCACCATCACGTTCACCGGCTGGCCGCGCACGCAGGAACGGATCTTCGTCCGGGGATACGGGACACGGATCACGGGCTATCGGTGTTCCGCAGACGTGACACCTGCAACGGGTGTCGTCACACCCACTACGGGTGTCACGTTCTCCGAGCACACATCGCCCTGCACGCCCGCCCACCGGACGGCAGGACGGCAGGACACCAGGACGCACCGTCGGTGCGCTGGGGGCGCCCGCCCGGCGGGCAGACGGGGCCGAGCGATTCGGCACGCACGCAAGGCCGAGCGATTCGGCACGCACGCAAGGCCGAGCGATTCGGCACGCACGCAAGGCCCTGCGCGGTCGCTCACGAGTGTCACAGCGGCGCTCGGGGCACACCGTCGGTGCGCTGTGCGCCCCGCCCGCCCGCCCGCCCGGCGGGCGTGCAGGCAGGCGGGCCCGGCGATTTGGCCAGCAGGGTCAACACTGAGCACCAGACGCCCGGGGCGGCTGGCCACCCGAGCGGTCCCAGACCCGCGGAGCCGACGCTGAGCACCAGACGCCCGGGACCGCTGTTCAGGCCGGCGGAGACAGCGGCGGAGATCCACGGCGGGGCTGGGTGGAGGGTGACCGTGCAGGTGGACCGGCGGGCGCGTTATGGCCGGGAGTGGGCAGCGCCTCGCGGGGCTCGGCGGGACGGGGTGGATGCGGTTGGCGAGCGGTCCACCGCGTACCGATGACGGGTTTGGAAAGCGAAACGGCCCGCATCCGAAAGATGCGGGCCGTTCCTCGATGTAGTCCCGAAGGGATTCGAACCCTCGCTACCGCCTTGAGAGGGCGGCGTCCTAGGCCGCTAGACGACGGGACCAGAACGTGCTCTGTTACTGCTTCCAGCACTGCCCTCCCGGAGGAGGACTGCGCTGGGGTACCAGGACTCGAACCTAGACTAGCTGAACCAGAATCAGCCGGGCTGCCAATTACCCCATACCCCATTTGGCCCGGCTTGCCGCGCCGGGGAGAACTTTACCCGAGGCCCCGCGGCCCGCCAAATCGGGTTACCCGAATAGATTCGCGTGACGGCGTGCCCACTCCACGTAGCGCATCGCGGGGCGCCCGGTCAGCTCGGCGACCGTCGGCACGGCGGCCTGCGGGTGCTCGGCCAACTGGGCGAGGCCGTCGAGGTACCAGTCGCCGTACTCCCCCATCCGCTCGGTGAAGTGCTCGCGCGCGGCCTCGCCGGTCAGCTCCACGAAGGCGAGGTCGCGGCCCAGGGCCTCGCCGATGGCCGCCAGCTTCTGCCGGCGAGTCAGGGCCTCCGGGCCGGTCAGACCGTAGGAGCGGCCCTCGTGGTCCTCGGACAGCAGAACCCGGGCGGCCACCGCGGCGATGTCCTCATGGGCGATCGGAGCGTTCACCACGTCGCCGAAGGCGTCGCGCACCACGTCGCCGGCGCGGATCTGGGCCGCCCAGTCGACCGAGTTGGACATGAACTCTCCCGGCTCCAGATGGGTGAACGGAACACCGCAGGCCTCCACGCCGTCCTCGATCACCTGCCAGTGGCCGCCCTTCTCGCCGGCCATGTCGACGATGTGCCGCACCCCGGCCGCGGCGGCCAGACGGCAGGCCTCGAAGACGGTCTCACGGTGTGGGGCGAGGAACACCTTCTCCACCCCTTCCAGGGCGGCCGGCAGGGTCGTCAGCCGGCCGAGGAAGCCGCGCGCCACCTCGACCCCGGGCGGGAGGGCGGCCCGGTCCGGGTCGACGGTGAGGGCGCGCACGTCGGTGGCGCCGTGGGCCAGCAACTCGTCGACGACCATCCGGCCCACGTTTCCGGTGGCGCCGGTGACAAGGATCTTCATTCTCGTACCCCCTACGGAAACTCCTTTCCCGTAGGGTATACGGAATCATGGAGAACTACCCACTGCTCTGGCGGAGAAATCTGCCCGCGAAGAAGGCGGCGGGGCGCCCGCCGCGGCTCAGCGCCGACGCGGTGGTGGCCGCCGCGATCCGGATCGCCGACGCGGACGGGCTGGACGCGGCCTCGATGGCGCGGGTGGCGGCGGATCTCGGGGTGGCGACGATGACGCTCTACACCTACGTGCCGTCCCGCTCCGTCCTTGTCGATCTGATGGTCGACGAGGTGCTGCTGGCCCGCGGGCTCGCCGCATCTCCGGAGGGCTGGCGGGAGCGGGTGGCGGTCTTCGCGGCGCGGACCCGGGAGATGTTCGTGGCGCACCCCTGGCTGACCGAGGTGTCACTGGTCCGGCCGCCGCTGGGGCCGGGCACGATGGCCGAGCGGGAGTACATGATCGCCACGCTGAGCGGCCTGGGCCTGCCGGTCGGGGAGATCAACCGGGCGGCGATCGCGGTGACCGCGTATGTCTACGCGTTCGCCCGGGAGGCCGGCGAGGACGCGCGGCTCAGCCGTACCAGCGGGCAGTCGACCGAGTCGTGGTGGTCGGAACGCGGCGAGTTCTGGGAGAAGTGGTTCGACGTGGCGGCGTACCCGGCGATGACCGCGCTGTGGAACGCGGGCGGGTTCGAGGACCAGGCCGCGTTCGATTACGGCCTGGCCCTGCTGCTCGACGGGATCGAGCGGTCAGTCGAGTGACACGACCGGGTTGCGCAGCTCGCCGATGCCCTGGACGCTGACCGACACGGTGTCGCCCGGGACGATCCGGCTGACCCCGGCCGGCGTGCCGGTGAGGATGATGTCGCCGGGCAGCAGCGTCATGACGTGCGACACGTAGGAGATCAGGGCCGGGATGTC
The DNA here is from genome assembly GCF_040656595.1 of Actinoplanes sp. NPDC049802. Lineage (NCBI taxonomy): Bacteria > Bacillati > Actinomycetota > Actinomycetes > Micromonosporales > Micromonosporaceae > Actinoplanes > Actinoplanes sp. NPDC049802. Next base: position 751 of record NZ_JBFAMR010000072.1, on the reverse strand, counting down.
GAAGACCATGTCCTTGGTGCGCCCGATCTGGCGGACCTCGAGGTTCTGCGGATCCTGGCCGACCTCGCAGCGCACCTCGATGTCGCTGACGTCGAGGCCGGTGACGATCCACGGGCCGATCGGGCAGAACGAGTCGAAGCCCTTGGCCCGGGTCCACTGGGGGTCGCTGCGCTGCAGGTCGCGGGCGGTCACGTCGTTGCCGCAGGTGTAGCCGAAGATCGCCTTCTCGGCGCCGGCCCGGTCGACCCGGCGGGCGCCGCCGGCCCCGATCACCACGGCCAGCTCGGCCTCCTCCTCGACCTGGCCGGCCACCGAGGGGATCCGGATCGCGTCGCCGGGGCCGATCACCGAGGTGGACGGCTTGATGAAGATCAGCGGCTCCTTGGGCACCTCGTTGCCCATCTCGGCGGCGTGGTCGGCGTAGTTGCGCCCGATCCCGATCACCTTGCTGGAGAAGATCGGGGCGAGCAGCCGGATGTCGGCCAGGGCCCACCGCTGGCCGGTGAAGCGCACCTCGTTGAAGGGCAGGCTGTCGATCTCGGCCACCGTCAGACCCGAGGAACCGTCGCCCTCGACGACGCCGAACGAGACTCCACCGGCATGAACAAATCGGGCGAAGCGCACGAGTAATCCCATCTCTAGCGGTGCGGGCTACCGGCCGGCTGTCCGGGCCGGCTCAGTCACGCTGAGCCGGCAGCAGCGTTCGGCAGCCGCAGACCAGGTACGACGCGGTCAAGGTGAAGTAGCCGGG
>NZ_JBFAMR010000071.1:0-42695 GCF_040656595.1 Actinoplanes sp. NPDC049802 | reverse complement strand
TGCGCTGCAGCCCGTCCCGGGCGACCACGATCCTGCAGGCCATCCTCGTCCTGCATCATGTCGAGAACCCGATCTATCGAGGTTGAAAAACGCTCATTGTTTGAACGGTGTGCTCGTCGCTGGGCAAGACCGGCGAAACGACCCGGCCGGCCGTGATGGCTCCTCGGCGATCGCCGCTGACGCTGCCCCGTGAATTCCAACGTGTGGCATCGGCCGGCCGTCGCACGCCATCACCATCACGTTCCCCGGCTGGCCGCGGACGCGGAGACGATTCCCCGGTCGGGGAGGCGGGACGCGGATTTCGGCTATCTGTGTTCCGTAGACGTGACACCCGCAACGGGTGTCGTCACACCCACTACGGGTGTCGTGTTCTCCGAGCACACATCGCCCTGCACGTCGGCCCTCCGCCGACCGGGACGCTGGGACGCTGGGACGCTGGGACGCTGGGACGCCGGGACGCCGGGACGCCGGGACGCCGGGACGCCGGGACGTACCGTTGGTGCGCTGTGGGCGCCCGCCCGGCGGGCCGGACGGGGCTGAGCGATTCGGCACGCACGCGGGGCCCTGCGTGGTCGCTCACGAGCGTCACAGCGGTGCTCGGGGCACACCGTAGTTGCGCTGTGCGCGCCTGCCTGCCTGCCCGCCCGGCGGGCAGGCAGGCGGGCGGGCGGGCGATTCGGCCAGCAGGGATGTCAGCGCTGTCTCGGAGCGTTTGAGGCAGCGCCCAGGACCAGCCAGGACCCGCCCGGACGGCGCTGGACGGCGGTGGCTCTGCCGAAAGGCCGGTAAGCCCGGCTCAACTCCTGCCGAACTGGCCGTTGTAACCCTGAGAGGGAGTGGTCATGCGCTGGTTGAACGACGTCTCGGTCACCGCGAAGACCTTCGCGTCGGTCCTGGCCGCCGCACTCGCCGCCGTCGCGGTCGGCCTGGTCGGGTTGCAGAAGGTGTCGGCGACCGCGGACGCGGCCGAATACCTCTACAGCCAGAATCTGGTCCCGGTGGCGCAGCTCGGCGACGTGCAGGCGGCGGTGAACCGGTCCTGGCAGGCCACCCTCGACTACGCGATAAGCGGCGACGCCGCCGCCAAGGAGACGGACCGGCAGAGCATCAGCGAGGCGGACGACGCGGTGGACGCCGTGTTCGCCGAGTACACGGCCACCGACATGACCGGGCGGGAACAGGCGGTCGCCGAGTTCACCGCCGCCTGGTCCGGCCTCAAGCAGCTGCGCGACCAGACGCTGCTGCCACTGGCCGCGGACTACGACACCGCCGGATTCGAGAAGGCCCGGAACGCGCAGGGCCGTCCCGCGCTGATCGCCACCACGAGCGCCCTCGGCGAGCTGGTCGCGATCGAGAAGCGGGTCGCCACCGAGAAGCGGACACTCACCGCCGAGGAGTCGGACACCGCCCGCAACCTGATGATCACGATCCTGGTGGTGGGGCTGGCGCTGGCGCTGGCCCTGGCGTACGTCGTCGTGCGTGGCATCCGGTCGACGCTGACCGAGGTGGGCCGGGTGACCCGCGCGCTGGCGGCCGGCGACCTGACCACCACCGCCCGGGTCGACGGGCGCGACGAGCTGGGCAGGATGGCCGGGGAGCTGAACGCCGGCATCGGCGCCGTGCGCCGCAGTGTGGGGGAGATGTCGCAGGCCGCGGCCACCCTGACGGCGGCGGCGACCGAACTGTCGTCGGTGAGCGGGCGGCTGCGCTCCGGCGCCGGCGAGGCGTCGGACCGGGCGGTGACGGCGAGCGCGGCCACCGAGGAGACCAACGCCGGGGTGCAGGCCATCGCGGCGGGCGCCGAGGAGATCAGCGCCTCGATCGCGGAGATCGCCTCCAACGCGGCGCAGGCCGCCGGGGTGGCCCGGCAGGCGATCACGGTGGCCGAGACGACCAGTGGGCAGGTGGCTCAGCTGGGCCAGGCCAGTGCGGAGATCGGCGACGTGGTCCGGCTGATCACCAGCATCGCCGAGCAGACCAACCTGCTCGCCCTGAACGCGACCATCGAGGCGGCCCGCGCCGGGGAGCTGGGCAAGGGCTTCGCCGTGGTGGCCGGCGAGGTCAAGGAGCTGGCCCAGCAGACCGCCAAGGCGACCGAGGAGATCACCGAACGGATCGGCGCGATCCAGAGCTCCAGCGGGGCCGCCGCACACGCCATCGGGGAGATCACGGAGGTGATCGACCGGATCGGCGACTACACCACCACGATCGCCTCCGCCGTCGAGGAGCAGACCGCCACCACCGCGGAGATGAGCCGCACCGTGGCCGAGGCCGCGACCAGCAGCGGCGAGGTCTCCCGGACGGTCTCCGAGGTGGCCGAGGTGGCTCAGGCGACCGCGGACGGAGCCGAGGCCACCCGCCACGCGGCGGACGACCTGTCCCGTCTCGCCGAGAAGCTCACCGGGCTGGTCAGTGCTTTCCGCATCTGACTCCGTCTCCACCGTACAGCCGGGGCGGGGGCTTGCGGCAAGGGCCGGGTCATGCAGCAGAATCGCCCGGGTCGTCGTGTTCACCGAACGGGGAGAGGACGGTGTGCGGTGACCCGCTACATCGTGAGCCTGCCGGAGCTGGACCGGTCGGCGGTCGCGCTCGCCGGTGGCAAGGGCGCGCACCTGGGTGAGCTGTCCCGGATCGACGGTCTCCGCGTGCCGTCCGGATTCGTCGTCACGACCGGGGCGTTCGACCTGATCGCGGCCGGGATCCGGGACCGGCTGGACCGGCTGGCGACGGTCGGGCCGGACGACCGGGAGACGATCCGGGCTCTCAGCGCCGAGCTGCGCCAGGCCGTCGAGTCGGTCCCCTGGCCGAAGGAGATCACCCTGCCGTCCGGCGGAAGCGCCGGCTACGCGGTGCGGTCCAGCGCGACCGGCGAGGACTCGGCGGCCGCCTCCTTCGCCGGGCAGCACGACACCTACCTCAACGTGCCGGCCGCGGCGGTCGCGGATCACGTACGCCGCTGCTGGGCGTCCCTGTTCGCCGAGCGGGCCGTCACCTACCGGCTGCGCAACGGCATCGACCACCGTACGGTGCGGATGGCCGTCGTCGTCCAGGAGATGATCTTCCCGCGGGCCGCCGGGATCATGTTCACCGCCGACCCGGTCACCGGCGACCGTCGAGTCGTCTCCGTCGACGCCGGCTTCGGCCTCGGTGAGGCGCTGGTCTCCGGCCTGGTCGACCCCGACGTCTACCGGGTGCGCGACGGCGCCGTGACGTCCCGGACCATCGGCGCGAAGCGGCTCGCCGTGGACGCCGTGCCGGCGGGCGGCACCGAGCACCGGGAGATCGAGCCGGATCTGCGGGAGCGGGCGGTCCTCACCGACGGCGAGATCGTGCGTCTCGCCGCCCTCGGGCGCCGGATCGAAGCCCACTTCGGCAGTCCGCAGGACATCGAGTGGTGCCTGGACGGCGACGGCTTCGCGATCGTGCAGAGCCGCCCGATCACCACCCTGTTCCCGGTCCCCGAGGCCGGCGACGACCACAACCACGTGTACGTCTCCGTCGGCCACCAGCAGATGATGACCGAGGCGATCAGGCCGCTCGGCCTGTCGGTGTGGAAACTGACCTCCCCGGGCGAGATGGTCGACGCGGGCGGGCGACTGTTCGTCGACGTCACCGGCCGGCTGGCGTCACCGGCGGTCGGCGCCGCCATGGCACAGGCCCTGGAGCGGTCGGATCCGCTGATGGGCGGCGCGCTGCGTGCCGTCCTCGACCGGGAGGGTTTCCTTCCGCCGCCGCCCGCCGAGACCCCGCGCACCCCCGGACTCGACCGGACCGAACCGATCGAGACGGACCCGGCCGTGGTCGCCGACCTGATCCGGCTGCGGCGCGACGAGCTGGCGGTGCTCGAACGTGACATCGCGGGCAGGTCCGGCCCGGATCTGGCCGATTTCGTCATCGACGACGTCAAGGGCATCCGGCGCACCCTCTTCGAGCCCCGCAACATGCAGGCGATCATGGCGGGGATGAACGCCACCTGGTGGCTCGACGAGAACCTGGAGAACTGGCTGGGCGAGAAGGGTGCCGCCGACACGCTCACCCTGGCCGCTCCGGGCAACGTCACCTCGGAGATGGGGATGGCGCTGCTGGACGTCGCGGACGCGCTCCGCCCGTACCCCCAGGTCGTCGATCTTCTGGGGGAGGCCCGGGACGACGGCTTCCTGGACCGGCTCGCGGGGGTGACCGGCGGGCCGGAGGCGCGGGCCGCGATCGAGAAGTTCCTCGGTGAGTACGGCATGCGCTGCGTCGGCGAGATCGACATCACCCGGCAGCGGTGGAGCGAACATCCGCTCGCGATCGTGCCGATGATCCTCAGCAACATCCGCAACAGCGAGCCGGGCGCCCACGCCCGCCGCGTCGAGCAGGGCCGGCGGGCGGCCGCCGAGAAGGAGCGGGAGGTGCTCGCGCGGCTGCGGGAGCTGCCGGACGGCGAGGCGAAGGCCACCGAGACGAAACGGATGATCGACCAGGTCCGCACCTTCATCGGCTACCGCGAATACCCGAAGTATCACCTGGTCAGCCGCTACCTCGTCTACAAACGGGCGCTGCTGGGCGAGGCACGCCGCCTGGTCGGTGAGGGTGTTCTCGGCGAGGCCGGCGACATCTTCTACCTCACCCTCGAGGAGCTTCGCGACATCGTACGCACGAAGCACGCCGACGCCCGGCTGATCCGTGACCGGAAGGAGGCGTTCCGGTCCTACCAGGCGCTGACCCCGCCCCGGGTCCTTACCTCCGACGGCGAGATCGTCACCGGCGCCTACCACCGCGACGACCTGCCGTCCGGCGCCCTGCCGGGTCTGCCGGTCTCCGCCGGAACCGTGGAGGGCCGGGCCCGGGTCGTGCACGACATCGCCGACGCCGACCTGGCGCCCGGCGACATCCTGGTGACCGCCTACACCGACCCGAGCTGGACGCCCGCCTTCGTCACGGTGAGCGGCCTGGTCACCGAGGTCGGCGGGCAGATGACGCACGGCGCGGTGATCGCCCGCGAGTACGGCCTCCCGGCTGTCGTCGGTGTCGAGAACGCCACCACCCTGATCGAGGACGGACAGCACATCCGGGTGCACGGCACCGGCGGCTACGTCGAGATGCTGTGACCCACCGCCGCCGACACCCGATCCGGCTCTCGACGGTTCACGCGGTGGGACGGAACCGCAAGCGCAACGCCGACGGAGCCCTGGTGAACAGTCCCTGTTCGGTCACGGTACCGTCGAGTTCGATGTCCTCCATGGCGTCGAGCAGGTCGTTCGCGGCGACCTCGACCTCGGCTCTGGCGAGCATCGCGCCGACGCAGAAGTGGCGGCCGAGCGCGAATCCGGTGTGATTCGCGGCCGCCGTGTAGGCCTTGGCGAAATCGAGGTCGGCGCGGGTGATGTCGAACCGGCCGGGATCGGCGTACCGGCGCGGGTCGCGGTTGGCGGCCGCGATCAGGCACACCACGGTCGCGCCTTTCGGCACGGTGCCGCCGGACATTTCGACGTCCTCGGACGGCTGCCGCATGATCATCTGCACCGGCGGGGAGTGCCGCAGCGTCTCGGCGAGCGCGTTGCCGATCAGCGAGCGGTCGGCGCGGACCCTGGCCATCTGTTCCGGTTCGCGGATCAGGTTGAGCATCATGTTGGCGAGGGCCTTGTCGGTGGTCTCGCCGCCGGCGACCAGCAGCAGGCTGACGAACGCTTTCACCTCGAGGTCGGACATCCGCTCGCCGTCGATCTCCGTGGTGGCGAGCAGCGACAGCAGGTCGTCGCGGGGCGCGGCGCGCCGCTCGGCGATCCGCGGCAGCAGGTATTCCGCCAGCTCGTCGCGGGTTCGCAGGCCGTTCTCGGTGACCAGCGGGTCCTGGGTGAGGTTCGCCAGGAACGCCATGATCGACGTGTACCAGCGGTGGAACAGCACGTGGTCGGACTTCGGCAGGCCGAGCATGTCGACGATCACGTTGATCGGGTAGCGGGTGGTGAACGCGCCGACCAGGTCCACCTCGCCGTCGTGCCGGAACGTGTCCAGCAGTTCCCGGCTGTTGCGGCGCATCACCGGGACGAACTTCGCGGTCAGCTCGCTGCCCTTGAAGGCCGGGGTGACCAGGCGCCGGTGGATCGAGTGCTCCCGCCCGTCCATCTGCAGGATCGTGCGGCCGTGCACCGGCTCCAGCTGCCAGCTGTAGTTGTCGCTGGTGAACACCGGATCCTTGAACGCCCGCTCGACGTCGCGGTAGCGGCTGATCACGTACGCGTTCATGCCCTCGTGGAAGCTGAGCGGCTCGGTCTCGCGCAGCGCCTCCCAGACTCCGGCCGGATCGGTCAGGCATTCGGGGGACAGGATGTCGGTGACGGCCATCGGAGCCCTTTCGCCGGTGCGAATCTCGCCTAACTTTTCGTAGTGCATGCATCGAAGGGAGTCAACCCGGCCCGGGGTGGGCGGCGGCACGCCGGTGGAAGATCCGGCCCGCCCCGGCAGTACCCCGCTAGGGTGCGTATACCGTGGTCGCGATAGCGTGCTCCAGCGATCTCCGTCGATACGAAAGTCGTGAAGAAAAGGTGCCTGCCATTTCCGACGCCGCCCCGGCCACCGCAGACACGGCAGCGGACGGCGCGGGCCCGCCGGCGCCGCGCGGACGGCTCGCCCGGCTCGGCGTGGCGGCCCGGCACGCCGCCCCCGCAATCTACCTGTACGTGCTGCTGCGCACGGTCAGTCTTCAGGTGATGCACGTCCTCGCGTCGCACGCCGCCGTCCGGGACCCGGACCGGCAGGTCTACCCGGACGGGACGATCGGCAACCAGTGGCGCGGCTTCACGTCGATCATGGATGCGCTCGTCTCCTGGGACGGCCGCTGGTACGCGAAGATCGCCGGCGGTGGACTCGGCGGCCCGGTCGGCGCGGTCGACCCCGACGGCGTGCCGTACGAGATGCGCCTCGTCTTCTTCCCGCTCTACCCGTGGGTGGCCCGCCCGCTCACCTTCCTGCCGGGCGTCTCGGCGGCCACCGCCCTGCTGATCGTCTCCTTAGTCTCCGCGATCGCCGCCGCCTGGGGCCTGTACGCCATCGGCCGCCACGTCCGCGACCACAAGACCGGGATCATGCTGGCCGCGCTCTGGGCGGTGGTTCCCGCGGCCATGACACAGAACGGCGCCTACACCGAATCGCTGTTCACCGCGCTCGCCGCCTGGGCGCTCTACGCCGTCCTCAAGGAACGCTGGCTGATCGCCGGGACGCTGGCCTGCGCCGCCGGGCTGAGCCGTCCCACCGCGGCCGTCCTGATCGGCGTCGTCGGCCTGGCCGCGCTGGTCGCCGCCTTCTCCCGGCGGGGCGGCTGGCGACCGTACGCCGCGATGGTCCTCGCCCCGGCCGGCCTGCTCGCCTACCTGGCCTTCGCCGCCTCCCGGCTGGGCGGCTACGAACGCTACTTCAGCATTCACGAGAACACGTTCGGCGCCCGCTGGGACTGGTTCGAGAACACCTGGAACATGTCGACCGACATCCTGATCGGCGTCGACGACGACAACTCGGCCAAGCCGATCCGGGTGCTGTCGCTGCTGTTCCTGGCCGGGTTCGTGCTGCTGCTGGCCCTGCTGGTGAGCCGGGCGCCGTGGCAGCTGACGCTCTTCGCGGCCGTCATGCTGATCATGGCGACCGGCTCACGCACCCACATGTCGATGGTGGGCCGGCACCTGCTGCCCGCGTTTCCGGTGCTGCTCGTCCCGGCGTACCTGCTGGCCCGCCTCCGCACCCGTGACGCCACCGTCGTGCTCGGCGCCCTGGCGCTGCTGTCCGGCTGGTACGGCGGCTGGCTCCCGTTCATCTCCGGGCAGGCGATCTAGGTTCCGGCGCGCGGATCACCGGCCGACGAAGTCGGGTGTGCGTTTCTCCGCGAAAGCGGCCACCGCGGTGTGGAAGTCGGCGCTCTCCAGCAGCGCCGACTGGCCGGTCAGCTCGCGCGCCAGGCTGTCCTCGAGGTCGCCGAGCGTCGCCGCGTTCACCGCGCGTTTGGCCTCGGTGAGGGCGAGCGGCGCGGCCCGCGACAACCGGGTGGTCAGCTCGTCGAGGGCCGGGCCGAGCTGTTCGGGCTCGACGACCCGGTGGACCAGGCCCCACTGGGCGGCGGTGGCGGCGGGCAGCCGGTCACCGAGCAGGGCCAGGCTCATCGCGCGGGCGCGGCCGACGTTCGCCGGGACCAGCAGGGTCGCGCCGCCGTCCGGCATCAGGCCCACGTTGACGAACGCCAGCTGGAAGAACGCCGACGTCGAGGCCAGCACCAGGTCGCAGGCCAGCGCGATCGAGCAGCCCACCCCGGCGGCCGGGCCGTGCACCGCTGCGACCACCGGCCGTGGCACGTCGCGCAGGCTGCGGATCACCCGGTTCGCGGCCTCGATCGTGCCGGCCGGGGAGGAGAAGTCGCCGGCGGTCAGATCGGCGCCCGAGCTGAAGGCGCGGCCCGCGCCGGAGAGCACCAGCACGCGTACGTCCGGATCGTCACCGGCCTCGGTGACCAGATCGGCCAGATCGTGCAGGACGGCCTCGGTGACGGCGTTGAGCACGTGCGGCCGGTTCAGGGTGATCCGCAGGACCGGACCGTCCCGGTGACAGTCGATGAAGGTGTCCATCACGCCACCGCCGTACGGGTGCGGAGCCGGTTCTCGATGATGTCGACGGCCTCGCCGACGATCCGGTCGAGCAACTCGGCGCAGGTGGGGACGTCGTCGATCAGCCCCTGGGCCATGCCCACCGACCAGATCCCGGCGTCCAGGTCGCCGTCCTCGAAGACCCGGCGGCCCCGCGCCCCCGCCACCAGTTGCGCGACGTCCGGGAACGTGCCGCCGCCGCGGAGGATCTCGACGACCTCGCGGCTCACCGCGTTGCCCGCCACCCGGGCGGTGTTGCGCAGCTGCCGGAAGATCAGCTCGGTGCCGCGCTCGTCACCGGCGACGATCGCCTGCTTGACGGTCTCGTGGATCGGCGACTCGGCGGTGCACATGAACCGGGTGCCCATGTTGATCCCGTCGGCGCCCAGCGCCAGCGCCGCCACCAGGCCGCGGCCGTCGGCGAACCCGCCGGACGCCAGCACCGGGATGCTCAGCCGGGCCGTCGCCGCCGGGATCAGCACCAGGCCGGGGATGTCGTCCTCGCCCGGATGCCCGGCGCACTCGAAACCGTCGATGCTGACCGCGTCCACGCCGACCTTCTCGGCCTTCAGCGCGTGCCGGACGCTGGTGCACTTGTGGATGATCCGCACCCCGTGGTCGCGGAACATCCCCATGTGCGGCTCCGGGTTGGAGCCGGCCGTCTCCACGATCGTCACCCCGGAGTCGATGATCGCCCGGCGGTACTCGTCGTACGGCGGCGGGGTGATCGTCGGCAGGATCGTCAGGTTCACCCCGAACGGCTGGTCGGTGAGTCCGCGGCAGCGCTCGATCTCGGCGGCCAGGTCCTTCGGGGTGGGCTGGGTCAGTGCGGTGATCATGCCGAGCCCGCCGGCCGACGAGACCGCCGCCGCCAGCTCGGCCCGGCCCACCCACTGCATGCCGCCCTGCACGATCGGGTGGCGTACGCCGAACGCCTCGGTGAACCGTGTGGTCAGCGGCCCGGTCATCGCGGGGCCATCCGGATCGCGCCGTCCAGCCGGATCGTCTCGCCGTTCAGCATCGGGTTGCGCACGATGCTCACCGCCAGGTCGGCGAACTCGGCCGGTCTGCCGAGCCGGGCCGGGTGCGGCACCTGCGCGCCCAGCGAGGCGCGGGCCTCGTCCGGCAGGCCGGCCAGCATCGGCGTCTCGAACAGGCCGGGCGCGATGGTGACCACCCGGATCAGCGACGTCGCCAGCTCCCGGGCGATCGGCAGGGTCATGGCCGCGACGCCGCCCTTCGAGGCCGAGTACGCCGCCTGGCCGATCTGCCCGTCGAACGCCGCCACCGACGCGGTGTTGACGATGACGCCGCGCTCGCCGTCGGCCGGCTCGGCGCGGGCGATGCGCTCGGCGGCCAGCCGGATCACGTTGAAGGTGCCGATCAGGTTGACCTCGACGGTGCGGCGGAACGTGTCGAGCGGGAACGGGCCGTTCTTGCCGACGACCCGGGCCGCTGTGCCGATGCCGGCGCAGTTCACCACCACCCGCAGGTCGCCCAGCTCGGCGGCGGTGTCGAGGGCGGCCGTCACCGACTCCTCGCTGGTGACGTCGCCGGGGCTGAACCGGGCGGAGTCGCCGAGGCGCGCGGCGACGTCCTTGCCGTCGGAGGAGGGCAGATCGACGATCACCACCCGGGCGCCCTCGGCGGCGAGGGCCTGCACGGTGGCTAGGCCGAGACCGGATGCGCCGCCGGTGACGAGGGCGACGTCGTGCTGGGACAGTCTCACGGAGACTCCTTTGGCGGTCCGACTGGACCGTCAGAGTCTCACCCCATCATACAGAAACAGTCAAGGCTGTCTGTTTGTGCGGTTCACGTCAGCAGCGCGTGCCGGGCGATCTCCTTCCAGTGCTCCAGCAGCGGCTCGGTCGCCGGATCCCGGGCGTCGAAGGCGTAACTCAGCGCCGTGCCCCGCATGCTCGTGAACAGCACCGGCCGGATCGGCAGGTAGAGTGGCCGGCCCACCAGATCCGGCCCGAACAGGTGATCCATCCGCGCCCAGATGGCCCGGCCCAGGCCGCGCTCCGCCGGACGGATCGCCTCCGCCAGCGCCGGCTCGGTCCGCGACGCCACCCACAGCTCGGTCGCCGCCCAGAAACTCGGCTCCTGGAACGTCGCCCACAGACAGTCCACCACCACGGCGATCCGCTCGCCCGGGCCGGTCGCCTCGGCGATCCGCTCGGTCAGCGGCCCCGGCAGCGGCTCGGTCAGCTGCGCCGCGAAGATGTGGTGCGCCGCTGCGACCAGCAGCTCCTCCTTCGACGGGAACTGGTGCAGCATCCGGCCCCGCGACATCCCGGCCTCGGCCTGGATCGAGATGGTGCTGGTCCGCGCGTAACCGTCACGCAGCAGGCAGGTCACGGCCGCGTCGAGGATCCGGGACCGCGACTCGCGGGTCCGGTCCGCCCGGGGGCGGCCTCGTGCCGGTGTCGTCGTCATCCGCCGACAATAGCGGTCAGCACTGACCGTCGTTGCGGGTGTCCGGGCGCGACCCTCCCCGGCGATGATGAGGGCATGCCCAACTCCGACGCCGTGCAGGCGCTGACCCGCTGGCAGGACAGCGGCGGGACGTGGCGCATCCTCGCGCAGACCGACACCCACGTCACCGTCGCCCTGCTGACGTGCACCGAGGAGGAGGTGGACCGCGTCATCTGGCCCCGCGACCCCGACCTCAGCGCCCTTCTCGCGGCCGGTCCGGCCTGAGCCCGGCACCGGGTGGCGACCCGACGGAAACGCCGCCCAGGGCGGCCGCCACCGCCGCCTCCTTCGGGTGATCTGAGGAGAAAGCCGTCATCGATCACCGGCAGTGTCCTCATCACTACTAACATCAACCGGGTGCATATCGACGGGGATAAGTCGATCGAGGGCGCCGGGGGAACCGTCCCGTGACCGATCAGGCGCTGAGAGTCCCGGCTCACGAGAAGCACGCGGCGCCACGGTCGTGGCGAGGGCTCGCGGTCGTCCTGGGCAGCCAGGCCTGCGCCCTGTCCGCCAACCGGATGCTGCTGATCGCCATCCCGTGGCTGCTGCTCACCAGCACCGGCGACCCGGCCACCGCCGGGCTGGTCACCCTCTGCCAGGCGCTGCCCTACGTCGTCGTGCAGGTCGTCGTCGGCCCGCTGATCGACCGCCTCGGACCACGCCGGATCAGTGTCGCCGGTGACGCGATGAGCGCGGTCGCCATGATCCTGCTCGCCGCGGCGCCCGGGCCGCCCCTGCTCATGGTGATGGCCTGCATGGCGTGCGTGGGCGCCGCCGACGGGCCGGCCGTCGCCGCCAAACACACCCTGCTGCCCGGGGCGACCGCGAGCGCGGGCCAGCCCATCGAGCGCGGCACCGGCATGGCGACCGTCATCGAACGCGCCGCCACCAGCGCCGGGCCGCTCGCCTCCGGGGTGCTCGTGGCCGCGTTCGGCGCCCGTACCCTCTGGGTCGTCGCCGTGCTCTTCGCCGCCGCCGCGCTGATCGGCGTGATCGGGCGGCCCACCGGCGCCCACGCCGGATCCACCGGTGCCGGCGGCTACGTGCGGGAGCTGCGCGACGGCGCGGGCTTCCTGCACCGGGACCGCTCGCTGCGGGCCATCGTGATCATGTACGCGGTCACGAACTTCCTCGACCAGGCGTTCCTGACGGTGCTGCTGCCGGTCTGGGCGCACGGGCACGGCCACGGTGTCGCGTTCGTCGGCCTGATCAGCGGCGTCTTCGGGGCCTGCGCCGTGTTCACGGCCGCGATCGCCGCCTGGGTCGGCGCCCGGTTCCCCCGCCGGACCGTCTTCCTCGTGGCGATCATCGTGGCCGGGGTGAGCCGCTACGTGGTGCTGGCCGCCGACGCGTCACCCACGGTGGTGCTCCTGGTCTTCGCGGCGGCCGGGCTCGGCAGTGGCACGGCGTGCCCGATCGTCGAGGCGGTCGAGGCCGAGCGCATCCCCGACCATCTGCGCGGCCGGGTCCGTACCCTGATCGTCGCCTGGGCGTGGGCCGGGATCCCGTTCGGCGGGCTGGCCGGCGCCGCCATGCTGGCCCTCGGCCTCGGCCCGGCCCTGTGGGTGTGCGCCGGCTTCTACCTGGCCGCCGTCGTCCACCCCGGCGTGCGCGTCACCTGGCGTACGCCGTGCGGCACCGCCCGTCCGCGGCGGTGACCGGCCACGCCCGCGGTCCGGCGGTGGACGAGCCCGCCGGCGCCTACCCGCGTCCGCTGTCCGGCCGAACCACCCGGCCCTGGCGGCCGGCCGGGAAGCTCGCGGCATCTCATTGATCCGCTGCTCCACGGTGTTCTACAAGAAGGCATTGATCACGCCGGAAAAGGAATTGCGCGCGGCGAACGTGGGTGACTATCGTCGTCGTCAGCACGCCGCACCAGAAATGATCCGCACCAGACATGATCCGCACCAGACATGATCCGCACCAGACATGAGGAGCCTCCGATGCGCCGCTGGCAAACCGAAACGGCCACGCAGCAGACGCTGCCGGTCACGGTTGCCCGCGAAGCCTTCGAAGAGCAGGCGATTCGCATCGAGCCCCAGTCCGGGAGGCGCACGTAGCGCCCGCGGAAGCGCACAGCGCCGAAGCCGCCTCCCAGACCGGGGAAGGCGGCTTCATTGCTTTCCGGCACAGATCGACATAGGGGTGTGGCGCAATTCGGTAGCGCAGCGGCCTCCAAATCCGAAGGTTGCAGGTTCGAATCCTGTCACCCCTGCTGTCTCCCGCCCGAAAACGGCGAGAGAATTGACAACTCAACAGCGGAACGGCATTTTGGCCCATCAAGCTCAGACGGCGGAGCGCCCGGTTGAAGCCCGGGAGGCGCGCGGTTCGACTCCGCGGGTGGGCACGCGACACAAGGACCAGCAGAGCGGCCAGGAGCGCTCGCCGGACTCTCACTGGAGGAGATCGCGGGTTCGAATCCGGTCTGGTCCACGACATCGCCGGCCCCGGCCGGCTCATTCCGAGATGGTGCAACTGGCAGCACGCCCGGCTCTGGACCGGGAGGTTCGAGGTTCGAATCCTCGTCTCGGAGCGCAGTGTTTCATGCCGATGTAGCTCACCCGGTAGAGCGGCCGCCTCGTAAGCGGCAGGTAGGCGGTTCGAGTCCGCCCTTCGGCTCTGGTCCATGCCCACGCTGGTGTAGCTCAGACGGTCAGAGCATCGAGCTGATAACTCGGGGGCCGGCGGTTCGAGTCCGCCCATCAGCACACGTGGAGCCGTCGACTAAGCGGTCAGGTCACCGTCCTTTCAAGTCGGAAGGTGCGGGTTCGAAGCCCGTCGGCTCCACTTCGCTCACCCCGGCGAGCGGCGCGGCAGTGTCCCGATAACCGCGTCCCGGACGGACGGCGCGATGATCCACCCCGGCTGGTCGTGAGCGCTGCCTCACGTCCGTTGAGATAGCCCCTGCAGCCGGCCGCGAAACCCTTCGGCTGGCCGTGGTTGCTGACCCTGCCGGCCGAATCGCTCGCCCCGCCTGCCTGCACGCCCGCCGGCCGGGCGGGGCGCGCAGCGCACCGACGGCGCGCCCTGTCGCCCTGTCGCCCTGTCGCCCTGTCGCCCTGTCGCCCTGTCGCCCTGTCGCCCTGGCGTCCGGTGGGCGGAGGACCGGCGTGCAGGGCGATGTGTGCTCGGAGAACGCGACACCCGTGGTGGCCGTGAGGACACCCGTTGCGGGTGTCATGTCTGCGGAACACAGATTGCCGTGATCCGTGTCCCGACTCCTCGGTGGGGGTGGGGCCGCCGTCAGCTCCGTTGGTGGTGGGCGGCGGCCAGGATGAGGTAGCAGCTCGCTGTCCAGGTGTAGGCGCGGTCGCGCAGGCCGGCGCCGGTCTCGGCGTCGAAGTTCTCGGCGAAACCGGACTTCTCGCAGAGTGCCCGGAATCGTGCGCTGATGGTGTCGGCGAGTTCGGTGTGCCCGGCGCGGCGTAGCCCGTCCTCGATGAGCACCGTGGACGGGGCCCAGATGGGGCCACGCCAGTATCCGTCGGCGGCGTATTCCGGGGAGCCGGGCGGTTCGGTGGCCAGGCCGTGGTCGGTCAGGTGGCCCGCGATACGGGTGGCGAGCTCGGCGCTCACCTCGGTGGGCAGGTCGTCACCGAGGACGATCGGCATGAGATCGAGCAGGCTGCTGCTTGCACGCGTGGTTCCGGAGACGACGGCCCGCGAGACGAACCTCGACTGCCGCCACAGGTCGCGCAGCAGCGTCTCGCGGATGCCATCGGCGGTCTCCCGCCACCGGTGGACGTCGTCGGGCCGGCCGAGTGCGTCGGCGAGGGCCGCGAGTTCGCGTAGCTGCAGGATGAGGAAGGCGCTCAGGTCACCGGTCTCGATGACGCGGGCGCCGTCGAAGGTGGTGGCGTTGTCCCAGCCGCTGTCGTTGCCGTGGTGATAGTGCGGCAGGTCGTGGCCCGGCACCCGGCGCTGGTCCAGCCAGAACCCGGTCCAGGCGGCCAGGCAGGTGTAGGCGTCGGCCAGCTGTTCCCGGCTGAGCGGGGTTCGAGCGCGAAGCCGGTGCAGGGCCCAGCCGTGGATCGGTGGTTTGACGAAGTTGTACAGCACCTCGGAATGGGTGATCGAGTCGGGCAGCGCCCCGGTCGGGTCCTGGTGGTCGAAGGGCAGCCGGAACTGGTCCCAGGCCAGGCCGGGATCGCCGGCGGCGAGAGCCAGGGCGTTGAAGCAGTGGTCCCAGCTCCAGACCTTGTCCATCCAGTGCTTGGACATCAGCACGCCGGGCCGGGCCAGGAATCCGGCCGGGTCGACGGTCGCCGACCACAGCACGTACGCGGCGAGTTCGGCGGCGGGTGTCGCCGTGCCGCGCCACGGCGCCACCGCGTCGGCGAAGGTGCCGAACCGCCGGCCGGCCGCGATGACGATGTCGTCGAACGACGCTGCCGCGGGCACCGTGAACGGCGGCCGGCCGGTCCGGTACTCCTCGATGGCGATCTCCCAGGCGGCGCCGGCGGGCAGGGTGAGATGGCGGTCCCCGGCGCCGAGCAGTTCCAGCCCGGCGATGCCGGCGATCGTGCCCTGCAGCACGGTGATCCGGTAACGGCGCCCTGTCTCGTAGGACGTCAGCACGTAACCACCGGCCACCGGGTCCTGGTAGAGGTAGCTTCCGCTGAACGGCGTCAGTGCGGGGGCGGCGACGGCGATGCGCAGGCCGAGTCCCGTACCTCGGACGCGGATCGTGTCGGCGCTCTGGTAGGCCAGTTCTATCCCGGGCGCGCCCCCGGTGCGGCGGGCCTGCCAGGTCAGCCGGGACGGGGTCGCGACAACGGTGGTGTCGGCCCGGGTGTCGCCGTGCAGTGGCACGAAACGCAGGACGGGATGCATGCCGGTCTGGTGGGAGACCAGGTGCAGGTCGTCGGAGGTGGTCTTCTCGGCGATGACCGGGGAGACGTTCAACCACGATCCGCGGTACGAGAACGGGATGTCCTGGATGGCGAAGGTGAGGCCTTGCACGGCGCCTGCTTTCGTCGGTACGGGCTGCCGGTCGGTCCTTGCCCGCGCCGGCGGTGACCCGGCCACGACAATGGGGCAGCACGCGACAGGATGACGGGACCGGGAGAAGCGTACCGGGACCGGTTCGAATCCGGTCCGGGAAGCGAACGTCGGGCGCCGGGCCCGCCGGGAGCACGCGCCTGTCACCAGCCGTTGTGCCGTTCCGCTGTCGTGCCCGCCGTCCGGAGCTCGGCGGGCAGACGCCACCGGGCGCCGGCGGCCCGGTACCACTGGTGGCAGAACACCACGATCAGGACCAGGTCGGCGAGATCCCCGCCGTAGTACATCAGCTCCGCACCGGCACGGGCCTCGTCCATCGGTACGCCCGGAGGCGGGTGCCCGTACAGGTGTTTGGCGAGGACAGCGTGCGCGGCGAGGAAACCGATCAGCGCTGCCGCCCGGACCGGGTGGCCCGGCCGGTGCGGGGCCGGATCGACGCCGATCACGGCGGCGGTGAAGAGGTAGCCCGACGCCAGGACATGGAAGTGGACGGCCGGATGCGAGCCGATCGCGTGGTGGAGGCCGGTCGTGTAGAGCAGCCACAGCCCACCGGCGTTGAGGGCCGCGGCCGGCACCGGGTGCGTGACCATACGGACCGGACGGCTGTTCAGGAACCGCGTCAGCCGGCGGGCGGCGCCCACCGGCAGCGCCCGCAGGACCATGGTCACCGGCGCGGCGAGCACCAGCAGCAGCGGGGCGATCATGCCGAGCAGCAGATGACCGGTCATGTGCGCGGTGAAGTCGTGGTGGGCGGCGCCGGCGAGCGGTCCGGTCACGGCGGCCGCGGCGGTGGCGAGCCCAGCGGCCAGACAGGCGATCCGGGGGGCCGTCATGCGGCGCGGCGGGCGCGGACCAACAGCACGACGCCGGCGGCGATCAGCAGGACGGCGGCGATGTTCCAGGCCCAGTCGTAGGGCGTGACGTTCACCCCGTACCGGATCTGATGCAGTTGGAGGATCTTGTGCTGGATCGTGCCGTCGTAGAGCTGGAACCCGCCCGCACCGGTCAGCAGACCGCCCCACCAGCGGGCCGGATCTACGGCGGCGCGGCGCCGCAGATCAGCGAAGAGGAACAGCGACGCGACCGTGGCGAACCAGCTGAACGCGTGGAACAACCCGTCCGACACCAGGCCGGCCGCCGGTGTCGAACGGTCGTAGAAATGGTGCCAGTGCAGCAGTTGGTGGAAGACCACCTCGTCGACGAAGGCGGCCACACCGAGGCCGAGCAGCGCCCCGGAGAGCACGTTACGGTCCGCGAGAGACATGCGAGAGCTCCTACCGTCAGGGGGAGAGTCCCGCATGCCCTGCCGCCACGGTGATAAACGGCAGAGCCTGTCCGGCCGAACTCCGGAAGGGGAACACCGATGCGCCTGCACCCTGGAGAACCCGAGGCCACCGGCTGGACGGTGGCGACCGTCGCCGACACCGTCCAGCGGTTGCGCGACGCGTCACCGGGCGTCACCGGACGTCCACGGCTGATCGCGATCGACGGCCGGGGCGGCGCCGGCAAGACGACTCTCGCCGAGTGGTTCCGGGCGTCCGTGCCCGGTTCCGCCGTGGTGCACACCGACGACGTCGCCTGGAATCACGCCTGTTTCGACTGGGGCGGCCTGCTCACCGAACACGTTCTGCGGCCGCTGCACCGGGGCGCGGCGGTCGACTTCCGTCCCGCCGCGTGGGCCGGGCACGGCCGCCCCGGATCGATCACCGTCCCGGCGGGCGCGAGCGTCGTCTGGTTGGAGGGAACCGGCGTCATCCGCGCCGAACTGGCCCCGTGGCTGGACGCGTCGGTGTGGGTGCAGGGCGACCTCGACGAGCAGGAACGCCTGCTCACCGCCCGCGACGGTGACTCCCCGCGGCAGCGGCAGCACGTGGTGAGCTGGCTGCGCGAGGAGCTGCCCTTCCTGCTGCGGGAACAGCCGTGGGCGCGGGCCACCCTGATCGTCGCCGGCCCGCCAGCGGAGAACGGGCTCATCGTCGCTGAGCCGGTGCCGGCGCGGCCTCCGGCACCGGGCGAAGACACCACATCGCCGTGACCAGCCCGGCGGCGGCCGCGGCGCCGAGCAGCAGGCGGTAGTCGGCGACCGCCAGCAGGGCCGCGCCGGTCGCCTGGCCGATCGCCGCCGGCGCGAACGACAGCAGCGTGACCGTGCCGGAGACGCGGCCGAGGAACGGCGCGGGAATGTCGCGCTGCAGGACGGTCGCGCCGGTGATGAGCACCCACGGCACGGCGACGCCGGCGAGCATGGCCGTCAGTTGAGTCATAGTGACTCAGGTTAGGAACCGGCGTGTCCGCCTACAACCGTATGGTTGTCAATTTTTAGTTGACAACCATACGGTTCCGCGCTGGTCGCCGCTACCAGGTCCACTTCTGGAGGGCGGCGCCCGTGCAGCTGGCGATGGAGATCTGGGCGTTGTTGGCCGACGAGGCGGCGGCCAGGCACAGGTTCGTGTTGCCGAGCGGGCGGACCGTGCCGTCGGAGCCGAGGCGCCACTTCTGGGCGTTCGTGTTGTTGCAGGTGTAGATCCAGATCCGCTGGCCGGCCACGAAGTTGCTGGACGGCACGTCCAGGCAGCTGCCGAGCACCCGCAACGTCGAGTCGCTGAGGGTGGTCAGGGCCTGTGCCTTGCTGTTGTTGCAGGTGTACGCCTGCACGTAGGTGCGGGCCGCGATCGCCGAGCCGGGCACGTCCAGGCAGCGGCCGGTGTTGTTGCGGAGCGGGCTCATCAGCGGTCTGGGGCCCTTCGCCACCTGCACCATCCTGGCGACCGAGGGGACCCCGTCGGCGTCGACCACGAAGAGCATGTAGTAGCCGGGCGGGGCGGCGCCGCCGGTCGGCGGGCCGGTGACGGTCAGCGTCGTACCGGAGGTGGTGAATTTCAGCGGCACGTAGCGCTGGCCCTGGTCGACACCGTGGGTGACGTCGCCGAGTCCGACCAGGGCGACTTTGCGGATGCCGGCCGCCTGCGGTGTGGTGACGGTGAAGACGCCGTTGACGCTGACGCTCGCGGGCGCCGTGCTGATCACCGGCCGGTCGGCGAGGTCGCCGCTGCCGTCCTTCTCGAACAGGTACGGCGGGGAGAAGTACTCGACGTTCTTCTCCAGGTAGCCGACCCGCAGGCAGACGCCGCAGATCCCGCCACCCCCGGTCAGCACCCGGCCGTCGGGCAGCAGCGCCGCCGTCGAGTGGTATTGGCGGACCCGGCTCGCGCCGGCCAGCACGGTCCACCGGCCGGTCGCCGGATCCCAGCGTTCGGCCGTGGTGACGGCGTTGTCCAGGTCGACCAGGCCGTTGACGGCGGCGCTGGTCATCCCGCCGGTCGCCAGCACCGATCCGTCGGCCAGGACGGTGGCGTTGAGCTGCCGGCGCCCCTGCGACATCGACCCGGTGGTGGTGACCGTCGGATTGGTGGCTCTGTTGGCGTTGAGGACGGCCGCCGTGCGGGTGGGAACCTTCGCCACCCCGTTCTCGGTGATGTTGCCACCGCCGACGACGAGAGAAAGGCCGATATCGTACGGGGAGAAGCTTCCGTAATCGCGATTTATCGCGTCCCGGGTGACGGTTCCGGTGATCACTCCGTTGCCGGACGTGCTGATCGTGTAGCCGGTGGTTCCGGGCCCGAAGAACCCGAGTTGCGTGTCCGGCCGCGACCCCATGAACGGATATATCCGGGCGCTGTACTTGGTGAAGTTGGTCAGTTTCCGAATGGCGCCGTCGGCCTGATAGACCTCGGCCGTCGCCGGCCCGCCGCCGATGATGACCTCCTCGCCGTTCGCCGTCTCCGCCACCGACGGATACCAGCGCGCGGCCGCCATGTCGGCGCCCCGGGTCCACGTCTCGGTCTGCCAGTTGAACACGTAGGTGCGCACCGTCCCGGCGAGCTGCGCGTTGGCGTTTCCGCCCGCGACCAGGATGTTCCCGTTGGGCAGGTGCGCGAACCCGGCGCAGAAGATGTTGCTGCCCTGCAGATCGACGCGTTTGACCGTGTTGTCGGCCGGGTTGAGCACCATGGCCCGGGTGAAGGTGTGATCCGGGTACGACTCGGTGGGGTTGTCGCCGACCGAGTCCCAGATCAGCACCTTGCCGTTGGGCAGCACCGCGGTGAAGACCGGCACCACCGGCGTGCCCACGACCGGGCTCCACTCTCCGGCGGCGCCGGGGTCGGCGACGGCGGCCCGGGTCTGGGCGGTGCCGGGGCGGCGGCCGGTCTCGCGGTGGATGCGGTCGGCGTTCGCCCTGGTCTGTTGCTCGATGACGTGCATCGGGGTGCCGACCAGGTCCTCTTCCCGGTGCTGCTGGTCGTCCTCGGCGTGCACGTGCGACTGGCGGTCGTGCGCTACGGCGGTGGAATCGAGACCGGTCAGAAATGTTGCCGCCAAAAGACAACAAACGGTCACGGCGCGACGCGGTTTCATGAGAACTGTCCTTTCGGCAGGTCCTCTCGGCGGCGCGCCGGGATTCATTTTCGGTCTGTCGGAACGGCCTTCCCCCGTGATCTTTTTCGCGCCGTCCAGTTCGGCAACCCTAACCCCGGACTTAGGCGACCTTCAATATTTACTAGCGTCTTTCCTTCAGTCCGATCATGGACGCCGTGCCCTGATCCGCGATGACCGGGGGCCGATGCGCAGGAGCTGGGACGACGGCCTGGACCACCTGTCGTGACGGGTACGGATCCGTGATCCGGCCGCGTCCCTCCGCCCGTGCCTTCCTGGCCGCCGGCTCAGAGACGCGCCAGAGCGGAGGCCGGGTCCTCCATGGCGTCGGCCACCGAACGCAGGAAACCGGCGGCGGCGCCCCCGTCGCACACCCGGTGATCAAAGACGAAGGACAACTGCGCGATCTTTCGTACGGCCAGAGCGCCCGACACCACCCAAGGGCGATCGATGACCCGGCCCAGCCCGAGCATCGCCACCTGTGGATGGTTGATGATCGCGGCGCTGCCGTCGACCCGGAAGGCCCCGTAGTTGTTCAGCGTGAACGTGCCCGCCGTCAGCTCCGCCGGGGTCGACTCGCCGCGGCGGGCCCGGGCCGTCACGTCCCGGATCGCCGTGTCCAGCCCGGTGGCCGTCATCGTGTGCGCGCCCATCACGGCCGGGACCACCAGGCCACGGCCGGTCTGCACGGCCAGGCCCAGGTTGACCTCGGAGAGCTCGACGATCTCCTGGCGTTCGGTGTCGAGGCGGGCGTTGAAGACCGGGTACTCGCGCAGTCCCGCCACCACGAACCGCGCCACATAGGCGGTCAGACCCGGTGACCCGGTGCCGCCCCGGGTGCGTTCGCGCAGCTCCCACAGTGCAGTCGCGTCGACGTCCACCCACACGGTCGCCTCGGGGATCTCGGCGCGGCTGCGGGTGAGGACCGCCGACACGGCCTTGCGGAAGCCGCTCAGCGGAACCCGCCGCTCACCGCCGGAGACCGGGCTCGGCGCCGTCGTGGAGGCGACCGGAGTGGCCACGGTGGCCGCCGCCTCCACGTCCCGGCGGGTGATCACCCCGCCGGGGCCGGTGCCGTGCAGCACGGACAGGTCGACGCCACGATCCCGCGCGAGACGCCGGACCAGCGGCGACATCACCAACGGCGCGACGGCCGGCCGGGCCACCGGTCCGGCGGCGGGGGAGCGGCCGTCCCGTGCGGCGTCCGGTGCCGGTCCGGTGGTCCGGGGGTGGCCGTCCCGTGCGGCGTCCGGCGCCGGTGTGCGCGGATCCGGCACCGGGGCGGGTCCGTGGTGGCGGGGGCGGCGGCGCCGGCCGGACGCCGTGCCGGGCGAGGTTCCGTAACCGATCAGGACGTTGCCGGAACCGGCCCGCTCCTCCGCACGGTAGGTGTCGGCCGCGTCCGGGACGGTCACCGTGATCAGGGGAGATCCCACGTCGAGGGTGGCGCCCTCGGCCGCGTGCCGGGTGGTGACCCGCCCGGCGTGCGGCGACGGCACCTCGATCACCGCCTTGGCGGTCTCCACCTCGGCGACCGGCTGATCGACCGTGATCACGTCACCCTCGGCGACCAGCCAGCGCACGATCTCCGCCTCGGTGAGGCCTTCGCCGAGGTCGGGCAGCAGGAACGTCCGGGCGCCACTCATGCCGTCACCTCCGCTTCGCTCCGGCGCCGCCACGAGTTCCGACCTGAGCCGACCGATTCGCTCGCAAGCCCGCTCATGCGAACTCCCACTGGAGGTCGTCGACGGTGTCGAGGATGCGGTCGACCGACGGCAGCTGGACATGCTCCAGTTTGGGCGGGGGATAGGGGATGTCGAAGCCGGTGACCCGCCGGATCGGCGCGTGCAGCGAGTGGAAGCAGCGCTCGGTCACCCGGGCCACCACCTCGGACGACACGCTGGCGAACCCGGCGGCCTCCGCCACCACCACCGCCCGGCCGGTGGACCGGACCGCGGCGCACACCGTCTCGTCGTCGAACGGCACGATCGAGCGCAGGTCGACGACCTGCAGGCTGCGGCCCTCCTGCGCGGCCGCCTCGGCCGCTTCCAGGGCGACCGGTACGGCCGGACCGTACGCGATCAGGGTGGCGTCGGTGCCGGGACGGCGCACCACGGCCCGGCCGATCGGCGGCACCGGGAGGGTGAGGTCCGCCTCGGCGCGGGAGAAGTACAGCTTCTTCGGCTCCAGGAAGATCACCGGGTCGGGGGACTCGATGGCCCGGCGCAGCAGTCCGTAGGCGTCCGCCGGATCGGCCGGCGCCACCACGTGCAACCCCGGAGTGTGCGCGTAGTAGGCCTCCGACGAGTCACAGTGGTGCTCCACCCCGCCGATGCCGCCCGCGTACGGCACCCGGACCACGATCGGCACCCCGGCCCGGCCGCGGGTGCGGTTGCGCATCTTGGCGGCGTGGCTGACGAGCTGCTCGAACGCGGGGTAGGCGAACGCGTCGAACTGCATCTCGACGACCGGCCGCATCCCGTTCATGGCCATCCCGATCGCCATGCCGAGGATGCCCGACTCGGCGAGCGGGGTGTCGAAGCAGCGCCGCTCACCGAACTCGGCGGTCAGCCCGTCGGTGATCCGGAAGACGCCGCCGAGCGGGCCTACGTCCTCGCCGAAGACGAGAACCGTGTCGTCGGCGCGCATGGCGTCACGCAGCGCCTGGTTGAGCGCGTTCGCCATGGTGATCTTCTCGGGCCGCGGCGAGGGTGCCGGCGAGGGCGTCGGCGAAGGTACCTGCGAGGGCGCCGTCGCGGCCATCAGCGGGCCTCCTCACGGGACAGCTCGTCGGCGACGAGAGCCTGCTGTTCGCGCAGCTGCGGGGTGGGCTCGGCGTAGACGTGCGCGAACAGGTCCCGGTAGTCGGCGACGGTGTCCTCGCCGAGCCCGGCACGCATACGGGCGGCCAGTTCCTCCGCTTCGGCGGCGTACCCCGCGATCTTCTCGTCGTCGAGGAGCGCGCGGCCCCGCAGATAGGGCTCCAGCCGGGTGATCGGGTCGCGGGCCAGCCACGGCGTGACCTCGTCGGCGGAACGGTAGCGGCCCGGATCGTCGGCGTTGGTGTGCGGCTGCACCCGGTAGGTGTGCGCCTCCACCAGTTGCGGCCCCTCACCGGCGCGGGCCCGGGTCACGGCCGCGCCCAGCACGGTGAGCAGCGCGGCCACGTCGTTGCCGTCGACGCGGGCGCCGGGCACCCCGTACCCGATGCCCTTGTGCGCGAGCGACGGCGCCGCGGTCTGCCGGGCCAGCGGCACGGAGATCGCGTACTCGTTGTTCTGGACGAAGAACACCACCGGGGTACGGAAGACCGCGGCGAAGTTGAGCGCCTCGTGGAAGTCGCCCTCGCTGGTGGCGCCGTCGCCGCAGACCGCCATCGCGACGGTCGGCTCACCGCGCAGCCGGGCCGCGTGCGCCACCCCGACCGCGTGCAGCAGATGCGTCGCGAGCGGGGTGGCCTGCGGGGCGACGCGGGTGGCGTGCGGGTCGTAGCCGCAGTGCCAGTCGCCGCGCAGCAGGGTGAGCGCCCGCACCGGGTCGACGCCGCGGGCCACGATGGCCGCCGAGTCGCGGTAGGTGGGGAACAGCCAGTCGCCCGGGTCGAGGACCTGCACGCAGGCGACCTGGCAGGCCTCCTGCCCGTGCGAGGAGGGGTAGACCGCGAGGCGCCCCTGCCGGACCAGGGCGTTCGCCTGGTCGTTGAAGCGCCGTGCGGTGATGAGCGCGGCGTACGCGCGTACCAGTGCCTGCGGGTCGGGCATGTCGTGGCCGACGGGAACGGGGTCGCCGTCCGGGTCGATGAGCGTCACCGGCTCGGTGGACGGCAGCAGGAGAGCTGCGTCACGTGTCATGAACGGATTCTGTGCAGGCTGCCAATCGAACACCATAGGTGGAGCGAACGCGAGATATTGTTTCGCCCGGAGCGGCCGGCCAGGGCCGAAGGTCCAAAAGCGAAAGGCCGTCAGGCCTTCCGGTGAGACAGGTGGCCACATGCTCGACGACACCGACCGGCGGATCCTCGCCGAGCTCGCCAAGGACGGGCGCATGTCGATGCGGACGCTCGCCGAGACGCTGCACATCTCCCGCGCCAACGCCTACGCCCGGGTGGCCCGCCTGCGGCAGGACGGGGTGATCCGCGGCTTCCACGCCGACGTCGACCCGGCCGCGGCCGGGCTCACCACGGCCGCCTACGTGACCCTCAACCTGCGGCAGGCCAACTGGCGGGAGATCCTCGCCCGGCTGCGGGCGCTGCCCGGGGTGGTCCACATCGGGCTGGTCGGCGGCGACTTCGACGTGATCCTGCTGGTCCGGGTCGCCGACAACAGTGAGCTGCGCCATCTGGTGCTCGACGAGATCCAGGGCATGCCCGGCGTGGTCAGTACCCGTACGCTGCTGCTCTTCGAGGAGACCACCCCGTGAGGACCGTCAGCCGGCCAGGGTGAGCCAGTAGGCGGCGAACTCGTCCGGTACGAAGCCCTCGGCGACGTAGAGTGCCTGCGCCGTGAGGTTGTCCGGGGCCGTCTGAAGCTGGACGCCGACCGCGCCGGCCTCCTTCGCGGCGGCCACGCACGCCCGGACCAGCGCGCGGCCGGTGCCGGTGCGGCGGGCGCCGGGGGCCACGAACAGGTCGTTGAGGGTCCACACCGGCGCCATCGACAGCGACGAGAAGGTCGGGTAGACGTGCACGAAACCGGCCGGGGCGCCGTCCTCGCCGTAGGCCAGCAGCAGCACCGACTCGCCGCGCTCGTGCCGCTCGCGCAGGAAAGCCAGCGCCTTCTCCGGGCCGGCGGGCTTGCCGTAGAACTCCAGGTAGCCGCTGAACAGGGCGGCCGCCTCCGGAAGATCCCGCAGCGTGGCCCGGCGTACCGTGACGCGCTCGGCGGCGTTCGTGGTCATGGCGTGGTCCCCTCGTCGTCGTGAAGCCTCGCCGGATCATGCCGAACGGCGGGCCGTCCATCGGAGGACGGCCCGCGCCCGTACCGCTGACCGGGACGACGGTCCGGTGACGCCTACGACGTGAGCATGCCACGCAGCAGACTCTTGCCGGAGTGGGTGGCGTCGCCGTCGTGCGGCTCGTCGCTGACGTCGACCAGCCGGTACCGGTTCAGGTCGGTGCCCGGTGGCACCGGCAGCACCACGCCGTTCGGGCCGTCCGGCAGGTTGCCGATCGCCACCATCCGGGTGGGGTCGTCCGGGTCGAGCAGCCACACCTCGTGGAACCCGGTGGTCAACGGCAGATTGCGGACGTCGACCCGCATCCGCCCGTCGCCCAGCACCCGGGCACTGCCGCTCGCCGTCGCGGGCACCGTGGGCAGGGGGGTGAGGGTGGCCCGCGCCGTCCACGTCTCGGGCGGCGTCCGGTCCAGCAGGCGGATCGCCGTCACGGTGCCGCCGACCGCGACGATCGCGGCGGCGGCCGCCGCGACCAGCGGCGTCAGCCACCGGGGCCGGGACCGCCGGGTCCGGCCGCGCCGTTCGGAGAGCACCGTCACCGGCGCGCTGATCTCCGCTTCGATGGCCCGCCACACGTGCTCCGGCGGCGGTGGCAGATCACGCAACTCGCTGCCCTCCACGCCGAGTTCGGCGACCTCCCGCAACGCGCCGAGGTCGTGCCGGCAGCCGGCGCAGTCCGCCAGGTGATCGGTCTCGCCGGGCTCCTGCTGCTGTTCAGAGAGCGCGAGTAGAACCAGCCGATCGGGATCCAAGTGCTGCACCGTCCACCTCCCAACGGCGTCGCAGGTTCGCCATTCCGCGCCGGATATGGCTCTTGACCGTACCGAGGGGGAGCCCGGTGACGGCCGCTATCTGTGGGTGTGTCAGGTCGTCGAAGAACGCCAGCTCCAGCGTGCGGCGCTGGTCCTCCGGCAGCCGGCCCAGCTCGTCGGCGACGACCAGGCGGTCGACGATCCGGTCCGGGTGTTCGTTCTCGGGCGGCGGGGCGAGCTGCGCCCGTACCGTCTCGGTGGTCCGGGTGTCACGTTCGGCCGACCGGAGGCGGTCGACGGCCTTGCGCCGGGCGATCCCCAGCAGCCAGCCCAGCAGCGTGCCACGCCGCGGGTCGAACGTGTCCCGCCCGGTCCACGCCGCCACGAACGTCAACTGGGTGACGTCCTCGGCGTCCGCCCGGTTGCCCAGCAGCCGCTGAGCCAGGTACAGCACCGCGGCGCCGTGCCGCTCGTACGCCGTACGCAGCGCTTTCTCGTCGCCGGCGGCCAATCGCCCGGCGAGCTCGTCGTCGGAGCTCATCGACCTCCCTTCCGCGTGCGGGTTCTCCCCGGTGTTCGCTCGGGACGGCCCGGACGGATGCACCGATTTCTAGGCGCGCAGGGTGTGACCCGGGGAACGGCCGAAGGCCTTACGGTATTCGACGGCGAACCGGCCGGGCGCGGCGAACCCCCACCGGCGGGCGATCGCCGCGACCGTGTCGCCGCGGGCCGGGTCGCCGTCGGCGAGATCGCGGTGCGCGCCGTGCAGGCGGGCCCGGCGCAGGTAGCCGGTCGGTGTGGTGTCCCCGTGCCGGGCGAAGGCGGCCTGCAGTCCCCGTACGCTCAGGTGCGCGGCCGCGGCGATGTCCTCGACGGTGAGCGGCTCGCCGGCGTGCGCGTCGATGTAGGCCATGGCCCGGCGTACGGCGGCGGGCGGCACCCGGCCCGGTCCGGCGGTGTAGTCCGTCGTCATCGTTGTGTTCGGGAACACCGCGACGGCGGTGGCGGCGAGCAGATCGAGGATCGCCGCGTGCACCAGCGGATGAGCGACGGCGGGTTCCGGGCCGCTGAAGCTCGCCGTCACGTACCGGACCGTGGCGATCCAGTGCCGTCGCATCCGCGGGGACACCGGCTCCGGGGCGCCGAACCGGAAGTCCGCGGTGGCGGCGCCCAGCCTGGCGGCCGTCCGGGCGGCCGCCTCCAGCGGGAATCGGACGTTCTGCAGATCGATGTGGTGCCAGGCCACGCTCAGCGGTGTGCCGAGCGGCACCAGGAACGCGTCCCCGGCCGCGAACGGCCGGTGCGCGCCGCCCTCCTCGACCCGGTACCACCCGTCACAGACGACCGACGTGACGATCGAGTCGAACGGGTCCGCGGTGGCCGCCACCGCCCCCCGGTAGCGCAGCCGGTCGAGCCCCAGCACACCGGCCGTCGCGGTTCGTGAATGGAACAGGAAGTCGGCACCGGGCCGGTCCAGGCGCGGACGGTGGTCGACGTACGTGCGGGCGAGGATCTCGTGGGTCTCGGCGATGTCGGTCGTCCGGACCTCCGCCCGCCGGATCGCCCCGTCCACGGCCAGTCCCTCCGATCCCCGCACCCGCAGCGATGGATGACGTGTCAACCCGGACTGTATACGGGACGTCGGGGCGTGCCCCGGAAGACGTGGGCCGCCGCGCCGAACGGCACCTGTCAGGCGTACCGCTTCTCGGCCCGGGCCCGCGCCTTCGCCGCCTCCTCCTCGCGGTTGCGGGGCGCGGCGCTGGTCACCAGGTTCGCCAGCAGTTCCGCGGTGGCGGCGGCGACGGCGGCCACCGCCTGGTCGAACGCGGCCTGGTTGGCCTGCGAGGGCCGGGTCGTCCCGGCGATCTTCCGCACGTACTGCAGGGCGGCCGCCCGGATCTCGTCCGGCGTCGCGGGCGGCTCGAAATTGTGCAGCTGGTGGATGCTCCGGCACACGATGAGATCTCCCATTCCGGTGACTGTCGTGCGCCTCAATCTATGCCAACCGTCAGCCGATCCTCTCGTTGATGTCGATCGGCTCCGCGGTCAGTACGTTCGACTTCACGTACGCCAGATGCAGTGTCACGTCGGTGAACCACAGCACCGGCAGGGTCAGCGGCGGCGGCTGCTCCGGCGTGAACGTGACCGGGATCAGCCCGAACAGTTTGCCCTTGAACTCGGGGCTGTAGAACTCCACGTCCCCGTCGAGGATCAGCTCGCCGCTCTCGATGATCGTGGTGGCGTTCCCGGGCTCGTCGATGGTGAGGCTGAACGGCTTGTTGACCACCTTGTCCATGGTGAACTTCAGCGACCGGACCGGGCCGTCGCCGGTGGGCACCTCGGCGACGCCGTCGTAGGAGGAGTTGTACATGGTCACCGAGGCGGCTCTGACGACGCCGGGTTTCGCCCCGGCCAGCGGGATGCCGCCGTCCTCGGCGAGCAGGCCGACCTGCCGGGCGCCGAGGCAGGGGATCTCCTCCACCTCGGCGCCGGCCGGCTTCGACGGGCTCGGCTCGACCGTCGGCGTCTTCGAGGGGGCCGCGGACGAGGGAGCCGCGGACGAGGGGGAAGGCGTGGCGCTGACCGTGGGGGAGGGCGCCGGGTCCGGGGACTCGCCGCCGATGCCGATCAGGTCGCCGACGCCCTCCCAGAAGTCGTTGATGCCGTCCAGGATCGGATGATCGCCGGTCTTGGGCGGCGTGGGGGTGGGCGTGGGCGTGGTGCCGGCGCTGGGACTCGCCGGGGTGGTCGGCGCCGGTTTCCGGCTGGTACGGCTGGGTGAGGCGCTGGGGGAGGCGCTCGCGCCCGGTTTCCGGGACGGCAGCCCTTCCGGGCATTCGGCCGCCTCGGCGGGCCGGTTCCCGGCGACCGCCACGGTCGAGGCCACCAGCAGCGGCGCCATGATGATCAGCGCCTTGCGGTGCACCGGCCGCCGCCGCGGGGGCCCGGGCTCCGGGTCGATGCCGGGAACGATCGTGGGGTCCACGGTCACCGGCGGGATCTCGGCGGTCGCCCGCTCGTCCGGTTCGCCGGCCGAAGACGGTTCGCGGGGCGATGCCTGGTCGCGGGGCGACGGCTGGTTGCGGGGTGCGCCCCACGCCACCACGAGGGCGCCGCCCACGATCCCGAGCATCATGCCGAGGACCCAGCCGCCGAGGTTCAGGCCGATGAACGAGTACAGCGCCGTGATGATCCCGACGACCCCGTAGAACAGCCGCTGCGCCGGGGTGAACCAGGCCAGCGCCCCACAGGCCAGCATGATCACCGGCAGCAGGTACGAGTAGTACCCCTGCGGCCCGATGTGGATCTTGATGTTGTCCAGTTCCAGGTTGGCGCTGACGAACATCTCCAGCCCGGAGAGCAGCATGACGAGCCCGCCCCAGAACGGCCGGGCCCGCCGCCACCGCCGGAATCTGTCCCAGAAGCTCTCCGTCGCCACGGCGGTCCTTTCAGGCTGGGTTGTCAGGCGGGCGGGCGACGGGCTCGCGGAGGCGTGCTCCGCGAGCCCGGTGCGGGGTCAGTCCTGGTAGCACTCGTGCGAGCCGCCGACGTGCAGCTTGAGGCTCATGCCGTTGAGGACGAACGTGGAGGCGGAGGTGTAGTACGCCTTCTGCCGCAGGTTCTCGATCGTGACGGTCCGGGACTGCTGGCCGAAGGAGCCGGAGGGACCGTGGCTCTCCGCGCCGTCCCGGGTCAGGGTGGAGGCGTCCAGGCCGATCTGGATGTCCTCGAAGGTGGCGTTGCCGCCGAGTTCGGACATGCCGATCAGCAGGTTCTCGGCCTCCACCGGGTTGTTCGCATCGTTACCGGCCTCGATACGCAGGGTGATCGGGCCGACCGCCACGGACTGGCAGAGGCCGGTCAGCGTGGCCGACTTGATGCCCGACATGGCCGCCGGGATCGTGCCGCCCGGGTAGTCCGGGTCCTTGGTGTCCAGCTCGCCGCTGTACTGGGTGAAGCCGGTGCCGACCAGCTTGTCGGCGGTGAGCTTGAACTGCTTGCCGGACACGGTGAAGTTCGCCGCCAGGGCGCCCTCGGCGAGTGCCAGCACCAGGCCACCGGCGACCACCGTCGGCACACCGACCGCCACGGCGAACCGGCGCCAGTCGGTGCGCCCGTACGCCTCAGCGCTTTGCGCCTCCTCCACGCAGACCTCCTCCTCGAGTGGTGGACCGGCGACTTCACAGCGAGGCATATCGATGTCGCGGTCGCAATGTGCCGGAAATGTTGCCGCTCGGGGGCCGCGACGACAAGGGCCGCTCTTTACCCGTCAGTAACCCACGTCACTAGATCAACATGACTGAGGGTGAGCTACGCCACTGACGTGCCCGAAATTTCCGGTATTTGGAGTGAGGTCGGGGAGTTACCCGTTACCCGGGGTACGCAAGGCTTGATTTGTCACGAATGAGTAACGAAGTGATTCGCTTAGGTCGTCGCCCCGGCCTGCCGATCGGAGGTAGGTGACCGCCCGGGAGGACCGCCGCCGATGAGTGTGCAGCGACGCCTCAACCTGGGCTTCTCCGTTCTCCTCGGGCTCTTCGTGGCGCTTCTGCTGGTCCAGTTCGGCGCCGCCCCCCGCACGTCCGCCGCCCACGAACGGCGGCTGGACCGGATCACCCGCGCCGAGATCGCCAACGACCGGGTCCTGCAACGGATGACCGACGCCGAGACCGGCGTCCGCGGCTACCAGCTCACCGGCGACACGACGTTCCTCGAGCCGTACGAGAAGGGCTGGACCGCCGCCCTGGCCGCCCTCGACACGGTCGCCGCCGGCACCGACCGCGCCGGCGTCCGCCGCCTCCTCGACCGGCAGCGTGCGGCCGTCGGCGCCTGGCTCGACGGTTACGCCCGCCCGATCGTCGCGGCCGGCCCGGCGGACACCGCCCCGGCCCGCGCCGTCGCCGGCAAGCGCATGTTCGACGAACTACGCCTGATCAACGCGGCGGTTCGCGAGGCCGTCGGCGACGAACACGACGACATCGTGGCCGCCGGGCACACCACCCGCCGGACGCTCGGCCTGGTCGCCGCGGCCCTGGTCGCCGCGATCCTCGCCGCCGGTCACGCGGTCGCCCGTACCGGCCGCCGCCAGCTGCTCGTCCCCCTCGAACAGCTCGGCCGGACCATCCGCCGCCTCGCCGCCGGCGACCGCTCGGCACGGGCCGAACCGGTCGGGGCGACGGAACTGCGTACCGTCGTCGAAGCCCTCAACGACCTGGCCGCGCAGACCGAGCGCCTGCTCGCCGAGGAACACGCCCGTACCGCCCGCGCCGGCCTGCGCCAGGCCGTCGCCGCCGAGATGCAGGACATGACCGACCCGGCCGTCACCACCCGCCGCATCGCCGAACTCGTCGGCGCGGCCGTCGGAGCCGGCTCCGTGCACAGCGAGATCATCCTGCCCGGCCCCGGCCCGGTCCGCGCCGTCTGGCCCACCGGCGCCCCCGAACCCGCCGAATCCGACGGCCCGATCACGGTCGGCTACGGCGGCGACGCCGAATGCGCACCCGGCCACCTGCGCGTCAGCCGCCCCGGCGACCCGGCCTGGACCGACGCCGAGCAGCGCCTGCTCGCCGGCGTGGCACGGGAGATCGAACGCGCCGTCCGCCAGCACACCATGCACCACCACCAGTCCCGCCTGATCACCGAGCTGCGCATGCTCGACCAGCGCAAGGACGTCTTCGTCCAGACCGTCACCCACGAGCTGCGCACCCCGCTGACCAGCATCCTCGGTTACGCCGAGATCATCGACGACGTGGACGGCGAGCGCCTCACCGGCGTCCAGCACCGGGCGCTGAAGGCCATCCTGCGCAACGCCCACCGCCTGCACGAGACCATCGGCGACCTGATCCTGCTCGACCGCCCGGAGAACGGCGCCGCCGTCGACGCGGAGAACCTCGACCTCGCCGCGGTCGCCGCCGCCGTCCATCACGAGCTGCGCAACGCCGCCCGGGCCAAGGAACTGGCCGTCACCTTCGACACCGGCGAGGCCTGGGTGCGCGGCGACCGCGCCCAACTCCAGCGCGCCCTGCGCAAACTGGTGGAGAACGCCATCAAGTTCACCCCCGTCGGCGGCAGCGTCACCTGCCGCCTCACCACCGACGACCACACCGTCGCGATGACCGTCACCGACACCGGCATCGGCATTCCCGCCGAGGACGTCTCCGGCCTCTTCACCCCGTTCCACCGCGCCGGCAACGCCATGGCCCAGGCCGTACAGGGCCCCGGCCTGGGCCTGGCCATCGTCCGTGACATCGTCCGCGATCACGGCGGCACCATCACCGTGCAGTCGGTCGTCGGCCGGGGCAGCACCTTCACCCTCACCCTCCCGGCGATTCCCGCCCCGGTGCCCACCCCCGTCTGACGACCATTTCTCCGGTACGGGCGCCGCCCGCACCGGCGAACACGGGCCGTCCCGTGGCGCACCCGCGGCCTCTCCGCCGGTCCGGGCCGTCCGGCGACCGCCGGGCCGGCCCGCCCGGTGGCGAACCGCGGCCTTTCCGCCGGTCCGGGTCGTCCGGAGGCCGCCGGGCCGGCCTGCCCGGCGGCCTCCGGTCACAGCCGGACCACGTCCAGGCCGTCCAGGTCGGTGCGGTGGGTGATCAGCAGGACGGTACGGTCGCCGGCCACGGCCAGCAGATCCCGGGTGAGCGCGGCCGCCGTCTCGTCGTCGAGGTGTTCGGTGGGCTCGTCGAAGATCAGCACCCGGGCGTCGGTGAGCAGCAGCCGGGCCAGCGCGAGCCGCCGCCGCTGGCCGCCGGACAGGGAGAGCCCGTGCTCGCCGACCAGGGTCTCCAGGCCGTCCGGAAGCGTCTCCACCCAGTCCAGCAGCCGTGCCTGCCGCAGCGCCTCGCGCAACTCGGCCTCGTCCGCCCCGGGCCGCCCGATCCGCAGGTTCGCGCCGATCGTGGTGTCGAACAGGTAGGCGTCCTCCGGCAGATAGCCGACCACCCGGCGCACCTCGTCCGCCGGGATCCCGCGCAGATCGGCACCGTCGAGCGTCACCCGCCCGGCCCACGGATCGAGGAACCGCACCAGCAGCGCGGCCACCGTGCTCTTGCCCGCCCCGCTCGGCCCGGTCAGCGCGACCCGCGCCCCGGGCGGCAGCACCAGATCGACCCCGCGCACCGCGGTCCGTTCCGGCAGCCATCCGGCCGTGACACCCTCCAGCCGCATCTCCGGCACCCGTCCGGCGACGATCCCCGGCAGGTCGGCGACGGGCGCGGACGCGTCCGGTTCGTACGCTCCGGTCAGCGGGTCCGGGGCCTCCCACACCTCGGCGAGGCGGCGCAGCGACGCGCGGGCCGTCGCGTAGTGCTGGGCCGCCAGCGGCAGCGGCCCGGCGATCTCGAACACCGCCAGCGGTGTCAGCACCACGAGAGCCAGCAGTTCACCGCTCAGGCCCCCGGAACGGACCGCGGCCGCCCCGGCGACCAGGCCGGCGAGCACGCACGCGCCGGTGCTCAGGACGGTCACCGCCGCGCCGAGCCCCGCCGTCGCGGCCGAGCGGCGCGATGCCCGGGTGAGCCGGTCGTCCACCTCGCCGAGGCGCGCCAGACGGTCGTCGGTCACCCCGTACGCCGTCAGGTCGGGAAGCCCGTGCAACAGGTCGACCACGCCGGTGGCGAGTTCGCCGTGCAGTGGCGCCAGCCGCCCGTCGGCCCGTCGCGCCGCCGCCCGCTGCAGCACCGGCACGCCCACCGCGACCACCAGCAACCCCACCGCGAGCGTGATCCCGGCCGCGGGCACCAGCGCGCCGACCACCAGCACCGACGCGAGACCGACGACCGCGGCCACCGCGTACGGCAGCAGCACCCGGGTGACCAGGTCGAGGACGGCGTCCACGTCCGCCGCGAGCCGCCGCGCCAGATCCGCCCGCCGGAACCCGGCCAGCCCGGCCGGCGACAGGCGTTCCAGCCGTGTGAACAGCCGCACCCGGACATCACCGAGAACCCGGAACGCCGCGTCGTGGCCGATCAGCCGCTCCAGGTAGCGCAGCACGCCGCGGCTCAGCCCGCACGCGCGGACGGCGACGATCGCCACCATCAGATGCAGCACCGGCGGATGCAGCGCGGCCCGCGAGATCAGGAACGCCGACACCGCCGTCAACGTCACGGCCGCACCGGCGGCTCCGGCGCCGGCGAGCACCGCGAGGCCCAGTCGCCCCGCCGCCGGCCGCACCAGCCGGTACGCGCTGAGCCCGCCCCGTTCGACCGCCACCGTCATGCCGTGCCGCCTTCCGTCGCGCTGGTCATGACGGCGGCACCGGGGGAGAGGGAGATCTCCCGGTCGGCGAGAGCGATCAGCTCCGGCCGGTGCGCCGCCATGATCACGGTCCGTCCCTCGGCGAGCCGCCGGATAGCCGTCATCACCGCGGCGGCGTTCGCGGCGTCGAGGTTGGCGGTCGGTTCGTCGAGCAGCACGATCGGCGCGTCCCGCAGGAAGGCCCGGGCCAGCGCGATCCGCTGCCGTTGCCCGGCGGACAGTCCGGTTCCGGCGTCGCCGAGCATCGTGCCGTACCCCTCCGGCAGCTCCCGGGCGAACTCGTCCACCCCGGCCCGCTGCGCCGCCGCGATCACCTCGGCCCAGCCCGGCAGCGGCCCGCCGGCCGAGTCGAGCGCCTGGCGTGTGGGGCAGTGCGGCGCCGGGCCGGCGGGCACGGTGGCCGCCGAGGCCAGGGCGATGTTCTCGTACACCGAGGCGGCGGTGAGGTGCGGGCGCTGCGGAACCCAGGCGATGCGGCGCCGCCAGGCCGCCGGATCCACGTCGGCCAGGGGCACCCCGCCCACGGTGACCTGACCGGAAGCCGGGGTGGCGAAGCCGAGCAGCACTGCCAGGGCGGTGGACTTGCCGCACCCGGACGGGCCGGTGAGCGCCACGACCTCGCCGGGCCGGACGGTGGCGTCCAGGCGCAGCGCGGGTTCGGCGCGGCCGGGATAGCGCACCTCGACGCCGGAGAAGACGATGTCGCCGTCGGGCGGGGGCAGCGTGCCGGCGGGCGGCAGCGGTGTCTCCAGGACGGCGAAGACCTCCTCGGCGGCGGCCAGGCCCTCCGCGCTGGCGTGGTAGTTGGCGCCGACCTCGCGCAGCGGCCGGTACGCCTCCGGGGCCAGGATCAGCACGAGCAGGGCGGTGGCCAGGTCCAGGTCGCCGGAGACCAGCCGCAGGCCGATGCCGACCGCGACGAGCGCCACCGACAGGGTGGCCAGCAGTTCCAGGACCAGCGACGACAGAAAAGCGGTCCGCAGCGTACGCATGGTGTGCCGCCGTTGTTCGTCGCTGATCCGCCGGATGATGGCGGCCTGCGCGCGGGCACGGCCCAGAAGCTTGAGGGTGGGCAGTCCGGCGACCACGTCGAGGAAGTGGTGGGACAGCCGGGCCAGCAGCCGGAACTGGCGGCGGTTCTGAGCCTCGGTGTGCATGCCGACGAGCGCCATGAACAGCGGGATCAGCGGCAACGTGACCACGATGGTGACCGTCGCGACCAGGTCGGCCGGCAGCAGCCGCAGCAGCAGGATCCCGGGCACCAGCACGGCGAGCACGAGCTGTGGCAGGTAGCGGGCGAAGTAGGCGTCGAGCGCGTCGAGCCCGTTCCCGGCGAGCGCCGCCACCTCCCCGGCGGGGCGGGAACGGCCCGGCCCGAGGGCGGCGAGGTGGGCGAGCAGCCGCCGCCGCAGCTGGCTCTTGACGGCGGCCGCCGACCGGGCCGCCGCCACCTCCTGCAGCCACGCGACGGCGGCGCGGGCGGCGAAGATCGCGACCAGCGCCGCGACCGTGGTGACCGCGGCGCCGTCGAGGAAGACCGCGGCGATCGTCTCGGCCAGCAGCACCGCCTGGGCGACCAGCAGGACGGCGTGCACGGCCCCGAGCAGGACGGTGGCGGCCAGGTACGCCCGGGTGGCCCGGGCGTACCTGAGAAGCCGTGGGTCGAGCGGCTTCACGCCGGGATGTCGCTCAGCTTGAGCCGCTTGCGGAACACCCAGTAGGTCCACCCCTGGTAGATGAGCACGATCGGGGTGAAGAACACCGCCACCCAGGTCATCACCTTCAGGGTGTACGGCGTGGACGACGCGTTCGTGACGGTGAGGCTGAATGCGGCGTCGGTGGTGGACGGCATGACGTTCGGGAACAGCGTGACGAACAGCGCCGCCACGGCCAGCAGGATGGTCGCTCCGGTGGCCGTGAAGGCGAGCCCCTCCCGCCGTGCCCGGGTGAACCAGACCGCCCCGAGCAGCGCGACCGCCGCCAGCACGGAGATGGCGATGCCGATCGCGTCGGTGTGGGTGACCCCGGTCCACAGCAGGAACCCGGCGGCCACCGGCACGGTCACCACGGCGAGCCGGGCGGCCAGCCGGCCGGCCTCGGTACGCATCGGCCCGTCCGTCTTGAGCGCCAGGAACACCGCCCCGTGCAGGGTGAACAGCAGGAACGTGGTCAGGCCGCCGAGCAGCGCGTACGGGTTGAGCAGGTTGAAGAAGCCGCCCGTGTACTCGTGCTGCGCGTCGATCGGCACCCCGCGCAGGATGTTGGCGAAGGCGACGCCCCAGAGGACCGCCGGCACCGCGCTGCCCCAGAAGATCGCCAGGTCCCAGCCGCGCTTCCACTGGGCGGAGTCACGTTTTCCGCGGTATTCGAAGGCGAGCCCGCGCACGATCAGCGCGACCAGGATGAGCAGCAGGGGCAGGAAGAAGCCGGAGAACAGGGTGGCGTACCACTCGGGGAACGCGGCGAACGTGGCGCCGCCGGCGACGAGCACCCACACCTCGTTGGCGTCCCAGACCGGCCCGATGGTGTTGATGGCGAGGCGCCGGGACCGGTCGTCGCGGCCGAGCACCGGCAGCAGGATGCCGACGCCGAAGTCGAAGCCCTCCAGCAGGAAGTACCCGGCCCAGAGGACGCCGATCAGAATGAACCAGACGGTGGTGAGTTCCATGATCCCTCAGTAGGCGAAAGCGAGCGGCTTGTCGGTCTCGTCGCTGACGGGCGGGATGTCCGGCGCACCGAGAGCGGCGTATTTCAGGAAGAGGCCGATCTCGATGACCGCGAGGATCCCGTAGAGGACGGTCAGTACGATCAGCCCGGTCGCGGCCTCACCCGTGGACACGGCCGGCGAGCCGGACTCGGCGGTCTTGAAGATCCCGAAGACGGTCCACGGCTGGCGGCCCATCTCGGTGAAGATCCAGCCGAACGAGTTGGCCAGCAGCGGCATCGTCACGGTGCTCACCGCCGCGATCCACAGCCAGCGCGACCGCGGGGACCGGCCGCCGCGGGTGTACCACAGCGCGGCCGCCGCGATCAGCATGGCCAGCGACCCGAAGCCGATCATCAGGCGGAACGACCAGTACGTGACCGGCACGTTGGGCACGTAGTCCCCGGCGCCGTACTTCTCCTGGTACGCCGTCTGCAGGTCGTTGATGCCCTCGACCTCGCCGTTCAGGTCGCCGGTCGCCATGAAGGACAGCAGCGACGGCACCCGCACCGACCAGAGTTCCTCCGAGCCGTCCGGAGTGCCGATCGTGAACAGCGAGAACGACGCCGACTCGGTGTTCTCGTAGAGGGCTTCGGCGGCGGCCATCTTCATCGGCTGCTGCTCGGTCATCACCCGCGCCTGGAGGTCACCGGTGATCAGCACGCCCAGCCCGGCGATCAGCACCACCCAGGCGCCCAGCCGCAGCGACGGCCGGAACACGTCCTCCTGGTTGCCGCGCCGCAGATGCCAGGCGCTCACCGCGAGCAGCAGCGCCCCGGCGGTCAGGAAGCAGGCGGTGATGGTGTGCGGGAAGGTGACGAGCGTCGTGGAGTTGGTGAGCACCGCCCAGATGCTGGTCAGTTCGGCCCGCCCGTCACCCATGGTGAAGCCGACCGGATGCTGCATCCACGAGTTCGCGGCCAGGATGAAGTAGGCCGACAGCATCGTGCCGATCGACGCGATCCAGATCGTGGCGAGGTGCACCTTCTTCGGCAGCCGGTCCCAGCCGAAGATCCACAGCCCGAGGAACGTGGACTCCAGGAAGAAGGCGAGCAGACCCTCGATGGCCAGCGGCGCCCCGAAGATGTCGCCGACGAACCGCGAGTAGGCCGACCAGTTCATGCCGAACTGGAACTCCTGCACGATCCCGGTGACCACGCCGATCGCGAAGTTGATCAAGAAAAGTTTGCCCCAGAACTTGGTGGCCCTGAGGTACTTCTCCTTACCCGTGCGTACCCAGGCCGTCTGCATGCCGGCGACCAGCGCCGACAGCCCGATCGTGATCGGGACGAAGATGAAGTGGTAGACGGTGGTGATGCCGAACTGCCACCGAGAGAGATCAAGTGCGTCCACGCCCTTGACCCTGGACCTTTGAACCCCCCTTGAGCAGGGTCCAAGGTCCCGCAGCAAGCTGCCAGGTGACCGGAACGTAACATCGGCCCCCAGGTGACGGCCAAGATCCGAAACACCCCGCGGTTAGCGTGCTTCTGTGGACCTGAACACCGTCACCGAAGTGATCAGCCCAGCCGGACCCGGCCAGTGGCGGCCCGGCGACGCCTGGATGGGCGGGGGGACCGCCCTGTTCGGCGAGCCGCGCCCGCACGTCACCCGGCTGCTCGACCTGACCGCCGCCGGCTGGCCACCGGTCACCGTCCGCGACGACAGCGTCGAGATCGCCGCCACGTGCACCATCGCCCAACTCGCCGAACGGTTGAGCGAGCACACCGTCGTCCGGCAGTGCTGCCACGCCTTCCTGGCCTCCTTCAAGATCTGGAACGTGGCCACGGTCGGCGGCAACCTCTGCGCCGCCCTCCCGGCCGGGCCGATGATCTCGCTGACCGCGGCGCTCGACGGCGTGTGCGTCCTGATCGGCCCGGACGGCCGTGAACGCCGGGTTCCGGCCGCCGGCTTCGTCACCGGCGAGGGGACGACCGTGCTGCGCGACGGCGAGTTCCTGCGGGCGATCCACCTCTCCAAGACCGCATTGGGTACGCGGACCGCGTACCGCCGAGGGTCTCTGCACCGTCACGGACGATCGGCGGTGCTCCTGATCGGCCGGGCGCAACCCAACGGAGAGATGTCGCTGACCGTGACCGCCGCGACCCGGCGCCCGTACGTCCTCCGCTTCCCGCAGCCGCCCTCACCCGCCGAGCTGGACGCCGCGCTCGACACCATCCCGGCCGGGCAGTACGTCGACGACGTGCACGGCCGCCCGGTCTGGCGCCGGCACCTGACACGGCACTACGCGGCCCAGATCCGGACGGAGCTGACGGCATGAGCGGATCATCGAGCCCCGGTTCGAACTCATGCCGAAGCGGAGGTGACGCATGAGCATCGAGATCAACGGAACGCCGCACGAGCGGGCCCCCCGCCCCGGCCAGTGCCTGCGCACCTACCTGCGGGAGGAAGGCTGCTTCGGCGTCAAGAAGGGCTGCGACGCCGGCGACTGCGGAGCCTGCACGGTCCACGTCGACGGCGAACCGGTGCACTCCTGCGTCTACCCGGCGTTCCGCGCGGCGGGCCGCAGCGTCACCACCATCGAGGGCCTGGCCGGCGACGACGGGCTCCACCCGGTTCAGCAGTGCTTCCTCGACGCCCAGGGCTTTCAGTGCGGCTTCTGCACCGCCGGCATGATCATGACGACGGCGGCGCTCTCCGCCGAACAGCGCGAGGACCTGCCACGAGCCCTCAAAGGCAACCTCTGCCGGTGTACGGGCTACCGCGCCATCACCGACGCCATCGAGGGACGCCCCGCCGCCGTGACCCCGCAGGCCGGCGCGGCCGTCGGATCGAACCTCGGCGCGCCCGCCGGACCACAGGTCGTCACCGGAACCGCCCGCTACACCTTCGACCTCGACGTGCCCGGGATGCTGCACCTCAAGGCGCTGCGCTCGCCGCACGCCCACGCCCGGATCCGGTCCGTCGACACCTCCGCGGCGCTCGCCGTACCCGGAGTGGAGGCCGTCCTCACCCACAAGGACGCCCCGGACCGGCTGTTCTCCACCGGCCAGCACGAGCGTGAGGCCGAGGACCCGTACGACACCCGCGTCCTCGACGACGTGGTCCGATTCATCGGGCAGCGGGTGGCCGCCGTGGTCGCCACCTCCGAGGCGGCCGCCGAGGAGGGGGTGCGCCGGCTGCACGTCGAGTACGAGGTGCTGCCCGCGGTGACCGACCCGGTCGCGGCCATGCGGCCCGGCGCGCCGCTGGTCCACGGCGACAAGGGGATCGCGCAGGGAATCGTCCGGGCCGACGCCAACGTGGTCGGGGAGCTGCACGCCGGCATCGGCGACGTGGACGCCGGCTTCGCCGCGGCCGACGCCGTCCACGAGGCGACGTTCCGGACCCCGCGCGTGCAGCACGCCAGCCTGGAGACACACGGCGCGGTCGGCTGGCTGGACGACGACGACCGCCTGGTGATCCGGTCCAGCACGCAGACCCCGTTCCTCACCCGGCGCGCCCTCTCCCGGCTTTTCGCCATCGACCCCGACAAGGTGCGGGTGGTCGCCGGGCGGGTGGGCGGCGGCTTCGGCGGCAAGCAGGAGATGCTGGTCGAGGATCTCGTCGCACTGGCCGTGCTGCGCACCGGGCGGCCGGTCAAATGGGAGTTCACCCGGTCCGAGCAGTTCACGGCGGCTACCACCCGGCATCCGTTCACCATCACGGTCAAGGTGGGGGCCCGGCGGGACGGGACGATCACGGCCCTCCAGCTGAACGTCCTCGTGGACACCGGCGCCTACGGCAACCACGGCTCCTCGGTCATGCATCATGGCTGCCACGAAACCGTAGCAGTCTACAAATGCGGAAATATCCGTACGGATGCCTACACCGTCTACACCAACACGGTCCCCGCCGGGGCGTTCCGCGGCTACGGGCTCGGCCAGGTCACCTTCGCCGTCGAACAGGCCCTCGACGAACTCGCCCGCCTGATCGACATGGACCCGGTGACGTTCCGCGAACTCAACGTGGTCCGCCCCGGCGACGACCTGACCGCCCCCGGTGGCCACGTCCCCGACCTGGGTATCGCCAGCTACGGCCTGGACCAGTGCCTCGCGAGGATGCGCGAGGCCGCCGCCACCACCGACGAGGCGCCACCCGGCTGGCTGGTCGGCCAGGGCATGGCCATCGCGATGATCGCGGCCGGCCCGCCCGGCGGCCACTTCGCCGACGCCACCGCCACCCTGCTCCCCGACGGCCGCTACGAGCTGTCGGTCGGCACCGCCGAGTTCGGCAACGGCAGCACCACGGTCCACGCGCAGATCGCCGCCGACGAACTGCACACCACCCCCGACCGCATCGTCATCCGGCAGTCCGACACCGACGTGGTCCGCCACGACACCGGCGCCTTCGCCTCCACCGGCATCGTCGTGGCCGGCCAGGCCGTGCTCCGGGCCTGCCGCTCGCTGCGCGCCCAGATCCTGGCCCTGACCGGGCACACCCCGTCGGAGACCCACGCGCTGCGCGACCTCGACCTGCCGGCGCTCGCCGCCCGCGCCGGCGCCGTCTCCGCGAGCGGCCACTTCGACGGCACCCCGCGATCGGTGGCCTTCAACGCCCAGTTCTTCCGGGTGGCCGTCGACCCCGCCACCGGCGAACTGCGCATCCTCCGCAGCGTCCACAGCGCCGACGCCGGAACGGTGATGAACCCCCTCCAGTTGCGCGGCCAGATCGAGGGCGGTGTCGCCCAGGCGCTCGGCGCCACCCTCGCCGAACACGTCGACATCGCCCCGTCCGGCGAGGTCACCACGACCACCTTCCGCCAGTACCACCTGCCCACGTTCGCCGACATCCCGCCGACCGAGGTCCACTTCGCCGACACGGTCGACGCGATCGGGCCGCTGGGGGCGAAATCGATGAGCGAGTCCCCGTACAACCCGGTCTCCCCGGCCTTGGGCAACGCCCTGCGCGACGCCATCGGC
Source organism: Actinoplanes sp. NPDC049802 (assembly GCF_040656595.1). NCBI lineage: Bacteria > Bacillati > Actinomycetota > Actinomycetes > Micromonosporales > Micromonosporaceae > Actinoplanes > Actinoplanes sp. NPDC049802. The sequence goes on along the minus strand of NZ_JBFAMR010000071.1, from coordinate 580 downwards.
GTCCGCATGACCGACCTCCCCTACACCGCCGACCGCATCTGGCAGGCCCTGCAACTTTGAGCCGCCTCCAGCCGGCCGTGAGAGCCGCTTCGCGCCGCCCGAAGCAGCCCTCGCGGCCGGGCAGTACCGCTCGGCTGGCACTGAGCGCACCTCAACACCACCGAACCTGCCGGCCGAATCGTCCGCCCGCCTGCACGCCCGCCCGGGCGGGGCCGCACAGCGCACCGACGGTGTGCCCCGAGCACCGCGGTGACACTCGTAAGCGACCGCGAAGGCCCCTGCATGCGTGCCGAATCGCTCGGCCCCGTCTGCCCGCCGGGCGAGCACACACAGCGCCCCGACGCTACGTCCTGGCGTCCTGGCGTCCTGGCGTCCTGGCGTCCTGTCGTCCGGTGGGCGGAGGGCCGGCGTGCAGGACGATGTGTGCTCGGAGAACACGACACCCGTATTGGGTGTGACGACACCCGTTGCGGGTGTCACGTCTACGGAACACAGATAGCCGAGATCCGTGTCCCGTCTCCCCGAACGGGAATTCGTCTCTACGTCCGCTGCCAGCCGGTGACCGTGGCGGTGGTTCCGA
>NZ_JBFAMR010000070.1:0-43043 GCF_040656595.1 Actinoplanes sp. NPDC049802 | reverse complement strand
ACCGTCGGCTCGCAGACGGTCGCACGCCAGTGCCGCCCGCCGTTCTCGACGGCCATGCAGAAGATCGCACCGCGACTACTCCCGAGAATGGTGAATCCCGGCAGCTGAGGGTGCCGATCTCTCGACCGTCGGGTCGGTCGGAGGGTGGGTTGCCAGGGTGTCAGGTTCATCAGCAGCGGTGTACCTGCTGAGCGCGGCGGCGGTGCTCGGTCTGGCGGTCACCGCCGGCGCGAGCGACGTCGCCGACCTGATCAGTTCCACTCCGCCGGTCACCACGGCGACGGCCGCACCGCCGCCGCAGGAGGCGGCGCCTGCCGGGAAGTCGTTCGTCACCGTGATCCGCCACGAAGCCGCCCCTACCTCATCCGGCGAACCTGAGAAGCAGGTTCAGGCGTCCCCGGCCGCCGCCACGTCGCGTGCCGCTGTCGCGGCACCGTGCGCGGGCGGCCGATGGCAGCACGACATCGAGAAACACCTGGCTCAGCTCGGCTCGTTCGGTGCGGTGAGCGTCGACGGCCGGCAGTCGCCGACGGACTGCTCGGCCATTCGCGGCTTTCAACAGCGCTTCGGCATCGAGCCCGCCGCCGGGCAGGCCGACGCGACGACCGCTGATGTCGCCCGCCGCATCGCCACGAGTTCTCAGCCGGGGAATCTGCGGCGCTGCGACGCCGGTGCTGAGGTCACGGCCTGTGTCGATCTGACGTTGCAGACCGCGTGGGTGATGCGTGACGGTGCCGTCGTGGCCGGGCCGACGGTCGTGCGGACCGGGTTCGCCGGTCACGCCACCCCCGCCGGGACTTTCCGGGTCAACAAGCGGGCCGAGAAGGAGTGGTCGGATCCGTACGAGGTGTGGTTGCCGTACTGGCAGCGGTTCATCGGCGGTATCGGTTTCCACGAGACGACCACGTATCTGCACGATGCCGCCCGCGGCTCGCACGGCTGCGTCAACCTGCTGCACCGCGACGCTGTAGCCATGTGGGACCACCTGCAGATTGGTGCCCGCGTGCACACCTTCGGGCGCCGTCCCGGCACCTGATCGGTGCAGCGGCCGTCAGGTATTGCCCTGCCGGCACCGGGAGCGTCGTGGTCACCGTGGTGGCAGCAGGCCGTTCCAGGTGACCTCGAGCAGGCGTTCGCGGCTGTCAAGTGATGGCAGCGAGTTGGCGGCGGCCAGCGCGTGCAAGCAGAAGGTCGCCAGCTCGGCCGGTGGTACATCGGTGCGGGCGATGCCCGCCTCGGCGGCGTCCGTGATGACTGAGGTGACGAGTGCGTGCAGCCGCTGGTGGGCTGCCGGCATGTGCGCGGCGGAGTGCAGCGCCATCGCGACCTGGGAGGCCGGCCCACCGTCGTACCCGGGATGCGCCCCGGTACTGGACAGCCGTAGATAGGTGGCCAGCACCGCCCGCAGCCGTTCGCCCGGATTCCGGTCCGTCGCGGCGACGTCGGTGAGTTGATCGAGGTGGGCGGTGACCTGACGTTCGTGCCAGGCGCCCACGATGGTCTGCACGTCGGGGAAGTATTTGTAGAGCGTTGCCCGGCCGATGCCGACCTGCGCCGCGATCTGCGACATGTTGACCGCCAGGCCGTGTTCGGTGATGAGCGCGGCGGTGGCGTCCAGGATCGCCGCGTGCACGGTGTGGCGGTGCTGTTCGACGGTCGAGTCCCACAACTTCGGCACCCTTGCAGCATACGCATTGCCTGCGCGGCGTCACTCTGTCATCCTCAAAACACTCTGTATCGCAAAAATTGGAGGTGGAGGATGACACGTCAGGTGCCAGTCGGTGAGGAAGGCATGCCGCGCTGGGTGAAGGTGTTCCTGGTCATCGGCGTGCTGGTGCTGGTCTTGATCGGGGTGGCGGTGCTGACCGGCCATGGTCCCGGCCGCCATCTGGGCCACGGGCCGGTCCCGGCTGCTGCCAGCGGCGAGCGGGGATGACGCTGCCAGTAGGGTGGCGCCGTGCCGGGCTGATGTTGCACATCGCCGCGTCCGTCGGATGGCTCGGCGCGGTCGCGACCTCGCTCGTGCTGGCCGGCCTGGCCGTCACCGCCGACGACCCGCGCCTCGTCAACGCCGTCTACCTGCTCCTTCGGCCGCTCGGCTGGTACGTGCTCGTTCCGTTCGGGATCGCGAGTCTGGCCACCGGGGTGACACAGTCTCTGATCACCGTGTGGGGTCTGGTCCGGCATTACTGGGTGGTCGTCAAACTCGTGCTCACCGCGTTCGCCGTCGCGGTGTTGCTGCTGTACACGCGCACGCTCGACGCTCTCGCCGATGCGGCGCGCGTCGCGGCTGACGGTGGGTCGCCGATGACGGCCACCGCGTCACCGCTGGTTCATGCGGCCGGCGCCGCGGTCTTGCTGCTGGTCGCGTTGGCGCTGTCGGTGTACAAGCCCCGCGGGCTGACACCGGCCGGGCAACGCCGGCGCCGCTCCGCAGCCATCGGCTGAACGTCGACCGCGGGCCTGGGATGCAGTCGTCGGGGATTGTCGGAGAGCGCGCTACCGTGGACGCCGTGACGAGGACAGCAGCGATCACGGTGGGCCGCACGGCCCGCCTCGCGCTGCTGCTCGCGACCGCCTTGGGGCTGGCGCTTATGCACACCCTCGGCCACACGGGTGTCCGCGCCGACTCGCACCCGGCGATGACCGGCATGAGCACGACTGCGGCGGCGGATGTCGCTGGGATGCTGACGACGGTGGTCACCGCGGCGCAGCCGTGTCCGGACGGGCACTGCGACGGTCACGGCGGGCACGGTTCTGGCGCCTGGAGCGCCTGCCTGGCGATCCTGACCGGGCTGGCCGTGATCGTGATGCTGCTCTGGCTGCTCACCGCAGTCCGAGGCACCCGTCTGTTGCCCGTGCCCGCGGTGTTGCGGGCGCTGTCTCCGCGGGCGCCACCGGATCGCACCACCGGGCTCACGCTCGCATCGGCAGCGGTACTGCGCATATAGCAACGCCACCTCGACGGCGACCCGTCTGCGGTCGTGTCGAGGCGTTCGCGCGTACCCGAAAAATCTGCCGAAAGGTTACGACCGCAATGATGCGTCATTCCCAGCTGCCCACCACCGTGCTGCGCCGTGGCCTGCTCGCCGGCGCCGCCGTCACCGCCACCCTCGTGCTGTCGGCCTGCGGCGGCAGCGACCACTCGTCGACTGACTCCGGCATGAACCACGGTGCCACCACCGCCGCGTCTCCGGCCGCGTCGGCGGTCGGCACGTTCAACGACGCCGACGTCACCTTCGCCCAGGCGATGATCCCGCACCACCAGCAGGCCGTGCAGATGGCCGACATGGCCGACGGCCGCGCCGCCGACGCCGAGGTCAAAGAGCTCGCCGGCAAGATCCAGGCGGCGCAGCAGCCGGAGATCGACACCATGACCGGCTGGCTGACCGCTTGGGGCAAGCCCGCCCCCGAGCCGCACATGAGCATGGGCTCCGGCATGGATCACGGCTCGATGCCCGGCATAATGACCGACGCCGACATGAAAAAGCTCATGGACGCCAAAGGTGCCGCGTTCGACAAGCACTTCCTGACCATGATGATCAGCCACCACGAGGGCGCCATCGAGATGGCCCAGACCGAGGTGTCGCAAGGCTCCAACCCAGAGGCCAAGACCCTCGCACAGAAGATCATCACCGATCAGCAGGCCGAGATCGCCACGATGAAGACCATCCTCGAACGCCTCTGACCCGTTGATCCGCAGGCGGCCAGGCGTGACGCGCCTGGCCGCCCCCGGCCCGTGTTCGGTGTCGCACCGGGTGTGCGGCAGCGGCGTGGCAAGTCCGCGAAACCCGGCGGAACGAAACGGGTCTTTGGTACTTTTGCCGCTCGGCTTCGTTGGAACGCTGAGCGGGAAGGGCCATGCTCCAGCTGATCGTGCGGATGACCACCATGGCGTTGCTGCTGATCTGCGGCGCCATGCTCCATCACGTGCCCCAGCATGCGCACCACGGCCATCCTCCGACCGCAGCAGGCCCGCATACGGTCGTCTCGTCCTCGGGTGAGGACGCCGAGTGCACCGCGGTAGCGGCGGACCAAGCTCATCCCGAGCATCCCTGCACTCCGGTGGCGCTGCTACAGCAGCCCTCCAGCGACGATGTCGACCTGCCGCTGGCCCTGGCCCCGCCCACCGCCGACGACGCCCTCACCGCTGCCGCCGCCGCGGCTGACGCGGCCCACCCGCCAGGCAGACAACGGCACACCGTGCTGTCGCTGACGAGCGTGTACCGGAGCTGACAGGTCCCGCACGCGCCGACCCGCCCATCCCTGCCGCTGCGCAGGGCCCCGGTTTCGGTCGGCGACGTGCCTTCGTGACCTCTGCTCACCTCCGCACCCGACGTCTGCTCGCCGTGGACGCCGGGCGGCGGACCACGTCTGCGAAAGCGGCTACGCACATGATCGACGTGACGTTTCCCCGGCTCCAGCGCCGGCCCCTTCCCGCCCAGCTCGTCTCCAGCTCCACCTGCCACCACCTCGACCAGCTCGTCGGCAACACCCCCGTCCTGTGGACGCCGGACATCACCGCCACCACCGATGGCGGGTTCTGGGCCAAACTCGAAGGCCACAACCCCGGCGGCATCAAGGACCGACCCGGCCTGCACCTGATCCAGCGCGCCCGCGAGCGCGGTGACCTTGCCGACGGCGCACCGATCGTGGAGTCCACCTCCGGCACCCTCGGCCTCGGCCTGGCCCTGGCCGGACTCATCCACGGCCACCCGGTCACCCTGGTCACCGACCCCGGCATGGAACCACCGCTGCGCAACCTGCTGACCGCCTACGGCGCCCGCGTCGACCTGGTCGACACCCCGCACCCGACCGGCGGCTGGCAGCAAGCCCGCCGCGACCGCGTCAACCAGCTCCTCGCCAATGAGGGCGGGTTCTGCCCGGACCAGTACAACAACCCCGACAACGTCGACGCCTACCAAAGCCTCGCCCTGGAACTCGCGGCCCAGCTCGGCCGCGTCGACGTGCTGGTGTGCAGCGTCGGCACCGGCGGGCACAGCGCCGGCACCGCCCGGGTGCTGCGCGAGTTCTTCCCCGATCTGCGCCTGGTCGGCGTCGACGCGTGCGGCTCCACCATCTTCGGCCAGCCGGCCCGGACCCGGCTCATGCGCGGCCTCGGCAGCAGCATCCACCCCCGCAACGTCGACTACCCGGCCTTCGACGAGGTCCACTGGGTCGCCGCCCCGGAATCGGTGTGGGCATGCCGGCGCCTGGCCGGCGGCCACTACGTCAGCGGCGGCTGGAGCGTCGGCGCGGTCGCCCTGGTGGCCTCCTGGCTGGCCCGGACCCTGCCCGACGACACCCGCATCGCCGCGATCTTCCCCGACGGGCCGCACCGCTACGCCGACACCGTCTACAGCGACGACTACTGCCGTCGCCACGGCCTGCTCGGTTCGGCCCCGGCCGCCGACCCGGACAAGATCCGTCATCCCCGCGAGCGGGAGGTGCGGCGCTGGACGCGCTGCACCCGCGTCGTCGACCCCACTGTCGAGGGCACCTCATGACCGGCACCCTGGCCCAGATCCGCTCGTTCAACCGGCCGGTGCAGCTGCTGCTGGTCAACCAGCTGACCATCAACATCGGCTTCTACATGCTCATGCCGTACCTGGCCGGCTACCTCACCGGCAACCTGGCCATGGCCGCCTGGGCGGTCGGCCTGATCCTGGGCGTGCGCAACCTCAGCCAGCAGGGCATGTTCCTGCTCGGCGGCACCCTCGCCGACCGGTACGGCTACAAACCGCTGATCCTGGCCGGCCTCGGCCTGCGCGTGGCCGGGTTCGCCCTTCTCGGCTTCGCAACGAGCCTCCCCCTGCTCATCGCCGCCTCGGTTCTAACCGGGCTGGCCGGAGCGTTGTTCAACCCGGCGGTCCGCGCTTACCTGGCCGCCGAATCAGGCGAACGCAAGACCGAGGCGTTCGCCGTGTTCAACGTCTTCTACCAGGCCGGCATCCTCGCCGGGCCGCTGATCGGCCTCGCCCTGCTCACCGCATCCTTCCGATGGGTCTGCACTGTGGCTGCGGTGCTGTTCCTGCTGCTGCTGATCGCCCAGGCCCGCGCCCTACCTGCAAGGCGCGCCCCAGCCGACCCGTATGACAGCAGAGCTACGGCGGATTGGCGGCAGGTGCTGCGCCACCGCGGCTTCCTGCTGTTCTCCACCGCGATGATCGGCTCCTACGTGCTGAACTTCCAGGTCTACCTCGGCCTGCCCATCGAGGTACGCCGGGTGACCGGCTCCGAGACCGGCGTGGCGATCCTGTTCGCCGTCTCCGGGCTGCTCACCGTGGCCGGGCAGGTCCGCGTCACGGCCTGGGCCAAACGCCGGTGGACCCCACCGCAGGCCATCCTCCGCGGCCTGGCGTTGATGGCCGCCGCTTTCCTACCGCTCGCCGCCACCGCCACGATCAGCCCCGCGATCGGCGCGGGCCCGTGGCGCACCGCGCTGGCGCTGACACCGGTGCTGCTCAGCACGGTGCTGCTGACGGTCGCGACGATGATCGTGTACCCGTTCGAGATGGCCACCATCGTCGAGTTCGCCGGTCAACGCCTGGTCGGCACCTACTACGGCCTCTACAACACCCTCGCCGGTATCGGCATCGCTGCCGGGAACCTGCTCACCGGTGCGGCACTCGACGCGGGCTCCCGACACGGCTGGCCGGCCCTACCATGGCTGCTGCTGACCGCCACCGGACTGCTGTGCACGGTCGCGGTCGGCGCCTTGTCGCGCGGGGGGCATCTCGCCGCGACGCCGCCTGCCACCGTAGCGGCTGGACAGCAGAGCAAGGCCACCGGTCGCGGCTACGGCTGACCAGTCTCGGATGCATGGCGCGGGCCGGTAGTCACCGGCGGACCACGCCACATGCCGCGCTGTATCGGCCGATGGCCTCGCCTGTGGTGCCCTGCCGCCCCTGGGCCGTGCGATCGATGACCGCACGGCTGATCTCAGCGACTGCTCATCCCGATACCGGCTGGTCCTAGCGGAAGGTACTGGAAACTGGCGCTTTTACGGTTGTCGTTCCGTGTCGGCGGTGAGGCGCTGCCAGCGCTGCTGCACATCGTGCTGGGCGGCGTCGTGCAGTTCTCTGGCTCGGCCGGGGTCGGTGCCGGCTGGTGTGGTGAAGCGGGTTTCGCCGTCGGTGAAGTGGTGCAGCGGCTCGGTCGGCGGTTTCGCGTCCAGTGTCAGCGGCCGGTCGGTGCCGGGCCGGTAGCGGTGCAGCGGCCAGTAGCCGGTGGCCACGGCGCGTTTCTGCTGGTCCATCGAGGTGGCCATGTCGATGCCGTGGGCGATGCAGGTGGCGTACGCGATGACCAGCGACGGTCCGGGGTGGGCTTCGGCCTCCAGCAGCGCCCGGACGGTCTGCATCTCGTTGGCGCCCATGGCGATCTGGGCGACGTAGACGCCGGGGTAGGTGCGGGCGATCGCCGCCAGGTCCTTCTTGGCGGTGTTCTTGCCCGACGCCGCGTACTTGGCGACCGCGGCGCGCGGGGTCGCCTTGGATGCCTGGCCGCCGGTGTTGGAGTAGACCTCGGTGTCCATGACCAGGATGTTCACGTCGTGCCCGGAGCCGAGCACGTGGTCCAGCCCGCCGAAACCGATGTCGTAGGCCCAGCCGTCGCCGCCGACGATCCAGTGAGTCTTGCGGACCAGTTCGTCGGCGAGATCGGTGAGCCGGGCCGCGTCCGGGTCGGCGCAGCCGGCCAGGACGTTCTTGAGCCGGGCGATGCGTTCACGCTGCGCGGCGATGCCCGCCTCGTCACCCTGCTCGGCGTCCAGGATCGCGGCGGTCAGGCCGGCACCGACCGTGCCGGCCAGTCCGGTGAGCAGCCGGCGCGCCTCGCCGGCGTGGTGTTCGTGGCTCAGGCGGAGACCGAGGCCGAACTCGGCGTTGTCCTCGAACAGCGAGTTCGCCCAGGCCGGTCCTCGGCCGTCGGGGCCGGTGGTCCACGGGGTGGTGGGCAGGTTCCCGCCGTAGATCGAGGAGCAGCCGGTGGCGTTGGCGACGGTGAGCCGGTCACCGAACAGCTGGGTCAGCAGCTTCAGGTACGGCGTCTGGCCGCAGCCGGAACAGGCGCCGGAGAACTCGAACAGCGGCTGCAGCAACTGCGAGCCCTTGACCGTGTTACGGCGCACCGCGGTGCGGTCGGTCTCCGGGATCGCGGCGAAGAAGTCCCAGCGGGGCCGCTCGCCGTCGCGGTGTTCCGCGGCCGGGCACATGTTGATCGACTTGTGCGTCGGGTCGGTGCGGCTGACCGCGGGGCAGGCCTCCACACAGATGCCGCAGCCGGTGCAGTCGTCCGGGGCGACCTGCACGGTCAGTTTCTGTCCGGCGTACTCGCGGCCCTTGTAGTCCTTGGCCAGGAAACCGTCCGGGGCGGCGGCGAGCACGGCTGGGTCGTACACCTTCATCCGCAGCGCGGCGTGCGGGCAGACCAGGGTGCACTTGCCGCAGTCGGTGCACAGCGACGGGTCCCAGACCGGCAGTTCCTCGGCGATGGCCCGTTTCTCCAGTTTCGCCGTGCCGGTCGGGAACGCGCCGTCGGCCGGCAGCGCGCTGACCGGCAGCAGGTCGCCTTCGCCGGCCAAGATCCGTCGGGTGGCCCGGGTGAACATGTCTTCGTCGAGCACCGGCGGCGCGGTTACCGCGGGCGCCTGGGTGGGCAGCTCGAGCTCGGCCAGTTCGCTGAGCGCTCGGTCGATGGCGGCGTGGTTCCTGGCGACCACCTCAGGCCCGCGTTTGGCGTAGGCGGTCTCGGCGGCGGCTTTCAGCTCGGCCAGGGCCTGTTCGACGGGCAGCACCCCGGATAGGGCGAAGAAGCAGGGCAGCAGCACCATGTTGATGCGGCCGCGCAGCCCGACCTCGCGGGCCACCTTGTGCGCGTCGATGACGTGACAGCGTAGGCGTTTGTCCAGGATCTGCGCCTTCACATGGTCGGGCATGTGGTCCCACACCTGGTCGGCCGGGTACGGGCTGTTGAGCAGGAAGGTGGCGCCGGGGCGGGCCACGTCCAGGATCGGCATCCGCCGCAGCAGGGCGAACTGGTGGCAGCCGACAAGGTCGGCTTGCTCGACCAGGTAGGTGGAGCGGATCGGGTCGGGCCCGAAGCGCAGGTGCGCGGCGGTGGTGGAGCCGGATTTGCGGGAGTCGTACACGAAATAGCCTTGGGCGTGTCGGTCCGGCACACCGCCGATGATTTTGATGCTCATCTTGCTGGCGCCGACCGTGCCGTCGCTGCCGAGCCCGTACAGCACGGCCTGCACCGCGCGGGTCGGCACCCGGAAGCCCGGGTCGGGAGTGATGCTGGTGTTCGTGACGTCGTCGACGATGCCGACGGTCACCCGCCGCCGCGGCGCCGGCGACGCCAGTTCGTCGAACACGCCCTTGACCATGGCGGGGGTGAACTCCTTGCCGGACAGCCCATACCGGCCGCCGAGCACGTCGACGTCGCGGCGGCCGTGCTCGGCCAGTGCGGCGACCACGTCGAGATACAGCGGCTCGCCGACCGAGCCGGGCTCCTTCGTGCGGTCCAGCACCAGCACCCGGCATGCGGTCGGCGGTAGGGCGGCGGCCAGCTGGGCGGCCGGGAAGGGCCGATACAGCCGTACGGTCAGCGCGCCCACCTTTTCGCCGCGCCGTACCAGTTCGTCGACCGTCTCGGCGACCGCGCCCGCCCCGGAGCCCATCAGCACCAGCACCCGCTCGGCGTCCGCGGCGCCGGTGTACTCGACGAGCCGATACTGCCGGCCGGTGCGTCCGGCGAGCTCGTCCATGACCTGCTGGACCGCCGAAGGGACCGCGTCGTGGAACGGGCCGGCTGCCTCCCGGGCCTGGAAGAACACATCAGGGTTCTGCGCCGAGCCCCGCAGCATCGGAGCGTCCGGAGTGAGCCGTCGTCGCCGGTGCGCCTGTAGGCGGTCGGCGTCGAACAATGCCAGCAGATCGGCGTCGGTGAGAACCCGGATCTTGTTGATCTCGTGGGAGGTGCGGAAGCCGTCGAAGAAGTGCAGGAACGGCACCCGGGTGCGCAGCGTGGCGGCGTGCGCCACCAGCGCCAGGTCGTGGGCCTCCTGCACCGAGGCGGCGGCGAGCATGGCCCAGCCGGTGGTCCGGGCCGCCATCACGTCACTGTGATCACCGAAGATCGACAGAGCGTGGGTGGCGACGGTGCGGGCGGCCACGTGCATCACCGCGGGCGTCAGCTCCCCGGCGATCTTGAACATGTCCGGCAGCATCAGCAGCAGGCCCTGGGAGGCGGTGAACGTGGTGGCCAGGGTGCCGCCGAGCACCGCTCCGTGCAGCACTCCCGCCGCGCCGGCCTCGGACTGCATCTGCACCACCCGCGGCACCGCACCCCACAGGTTCGTGCGGCCCGCGGCGCTCCACGCGTCGGCCAGCTCACCCATCGGCGAGGACGGGGTGATCGGGTAGATCGCTGCCACCTCGGACAACGCGTGAGCGACCCGGGCGGCTGCCTCGTTGCCGTCCACCGTCGCCCAGCCCGTGCCGTTGCTGCTCATGTGTTCAACTTCCCGTCGCCTATAACCGTCGCGGTCCGGCGTGACCGGCATCGCGACCCAGCGCAGACGATCTTGTCGGCCGGACCGGCAGGTTTCGCTGCGGAAACCATGAAGGTTCCGTGATGAACGACCGTTTGCGAAGCGGGACACGACATCTTGCGGCATGTACGCGGGCCGGTTTCCGCACAGCCGACCGTGACAGACAGCGACCGAGACGAGGTGCGGGGCACCGCGCTTCTGCTGTGCGGGCGCAAAGCCATGGTCATTGGCGCCCGACGTGTGTCGCCGCAGCGTCATCGGCCGGGCCGCCTACAGCGAATCTTCATCAACCGTGCCCGCAGAAGTTGAGAACGGCGACCGATCGTGATGACCGGGAAGCCGATCAGCAGGCTGGTATGGGGAGAATCGATGAGACGCAACGTGTTGATGTGGGCGCTGCTGCCGGTCGTGGTCGCTCTCGGCGCGACGGTGGGTTACGTCGCCGCCGGAACCGGCACGGCGCACGATTCCGCCGCCCCGGCAGCACACCAACAAACCGCCAGTGCTCCGATACCGGTCACCACCTCAGCCGCCGAGCACACCCACGATGCGCACGGCGCGAATGACGCCGGTATGTCGGGGATGCCGCAACCAGCGGCTTCCTCGGGCCCGGTGGCCGGCAGCCACGCGCACGACGCGCACGGCGCCAACGAGCCCGGCATGGCGGCGATGCCGCAACCCGCGGCTTCCTCGAGTCCGGCGGCCGCCGGACACGCCGACGACACGCACGGCGGGAGTGACCACGAGACGGCCGCCGCCGGGCCCGCCGCCGCGGAGCAGCACAGCGGTGGTCACGGCAGCACCGGCGCCGGTGTCTCGGCCACCGTCCGGACCACCGTCGTGATCACGTTCGTGGCCGTCAACGCCGCGATCCTGCTTGCCGCCGCCGTCGTACGCCGCCGTACCCGCCGGACCCCGACCACCCGCCGCCCGGCCGCCCAGGCCGCCTGAGAACGGGACAGAACATCATGAGCCTGGACATCACCCCGCGCCCGCCGCAGCCGCAACCCGAACCGCCCCGGCCACGCAACCTGCTGGAGCGCCCGTTCATCGCCCGCGCGCTGCGCAGCCGCTGGTATCCGGGAGTCTTCCAGTGGATCGCCGTCGCGGTCTTCGTGGTCGTGGTCTGGCAGCTGCTGGCCGGCCCGCAAACCGCCCACGACAACCTCGGCACCGCCCTGGTCTGGGTGCTGTGGTGGCCGCTGATCCCGATCGTCTTCGTCGCCGTCGGCCGTTTCTGGTGCGCCGTCTGCCCGTTCGGCAAACTCTCCGACCTGGTACAGAGCCTGGTCGGTGCGCAACGGCCGGTGCCGCGGTTCCTGAAGAGGTACGGCATCTGGCTGATCGACGCCCAGTTCATCCTGATCACCTGGTCGGACCACATCTGGGGGATCGTCGAGTCGCCGTGGGGCACCGGTGTGCTGCTCCTGCTGCTGATCACCGCCGTGGTCGCCTCCGGCGCGTTCTTCCAGCGCCGCACGTTCTGCCGCTACCTGTGCTTCCTCGGCGGTATGTCCGGCAACTACGCCCAGGTCGGCGCCCTGCAACTGCGGGCGAACACCGACATCTGCCGGACCTGCACCGCGCGGGCGGTCTGTTTCAACGGCGGTGACAAGGCGCCGGCGTGCCCGCTGTTCGAGTTCCCCCGCACCATGGACTCCTCGGCGAACTGCAACCTGTGCGCCAACTGCTTCAAGAACTGCCCGAACGACGCGATCACGATCACGCCGCGGATGCCGAGCCGGGAACTGTGGTTCGTGCGCAACCCGAAGATCGAGGCCTCGTTCCTGGCCATGGCGATCATGGGCATCGTCCTGATCCAGAACCTCACCATGCTGCAGATCTGGCAGGACGTGCTGGCCTGGATCGAGAACACCCTCGGCATCACCAACTATCCGGTGATCTTCACCCTTGCCTTCATCGTCGCGGTCGGTGCACCGGTCACCGCACTGTGGGCGGCGTCCGCGGTCGCGGCACGGCGCAACACCGACAGCATCACGACCAACTTCGCCCGGTTCGGGTACGCGTTGATCCCGCTCGATGTCGCCGGGCACATCGCGCATAACTTGTTCCACCTGCTCGCCGAGGGCAAGTCAGTGGTCTACACGGCCGTGGCCGCCTTCGGAGGAGACCGGCCCGAGGGGTCCGCGGCGCTGGTCGGCACCGGCACGATCCAGGTGCTGCAGTACGTGATCCTCGCGCTCGGTATCGCCGGCTCCGCGTACGCCGTGCACCGCATCGCCAAGGCCCGATGGACCGACCAGCCGACCATGCGCGCCACCCAGGTCCCGTTCCTGACCGTCGTGACCGTCTTCGCCGTCGCCAACGTGGTCCTGTTCGCCTTGCCGATGGCCATGCGAATGTGAGCCGGTCCGGCGCCCCACGACCATGACGACTGGCCGAGCGCCGGCGAGGGCGCCCGGTCTCACCACCGGGCGTCACGCTCTGGCGCCAGCGATGGGGCCACCATCGCAAGCCACCTTCATCAACCGCAGCAGCCGATACAGGCCCGTTCAAGGTCAGTTCGCGTGGTGCTCGCTGTGTTCCGTGCTGCTCGGCGCTGGCTGGTTGCTCGGAGGGTCGCCGTCGCCGCTGACGATCGGGCCGAGGACGAATGCCGACAGGGAGAACATGGCGGCGAAGACGGCCAGGGCGATGGTCGGCGCCCACCAGCTCGCGTAGCGGCGGCGCAGCCCCAGCAGTAGCGGGATGGAGGCGAGCAGGCCGAGTGCGCCGAACAGGGCGGTGCCGCCGGCTCCGGCGATCAGGGCCGTGCCGGCCAGGGGGCCGATGTGGTGCAGCAGGTGTGGGGCGAGGCCGACGACGGCGCCGATGGCTCCGACGAAGCTGCTCCACCAGGCCCGCAGCCGTCCCGGCTTCGCCGTCTTGCTGGTGTGGTCGGAGCCGATGGGTGGTGTCGCGGGCCGTGGGGCGTGATGGTGACTCATCGTACGGTGGCCTCTCAGCGGCTGCGCAGGTAGCGGCGCACGGTGGTGGTCAGGTCGGCCAGCGTCCGGCCAGTGTCCCGTTCTTCGGTGGCGTTGCGCGTGCAGGTGGCCGCGTACTGGTCGATGACGAGCAGGGCGACCGCGTCGAGGGCGGCGCGCGTGGCGGCGATCTGGTCGAGGATCTCGGTGGGCTGGCGGCCGTCCTCGTACATGGTGAGCACTCCGCCCAGCTGCCCGGCGGCGCGGCGCAGCCGGTTGCTGATCCGGTCGTTGCGGGGCCGCGCACGCTCCGAGTCGGGGTTGCGTCGGTGGTGGGCCGTCGTGGTGGTCATGACCGCCTCCGGGTGATCTCGTCACGGGTTGGGGCGGCATCTCGTGCATGCGGCCGAGCCCAGCTGCGCCGGCTGGGCAGGAAGGCCGGTGTGGCGGCGGCGTAGGTATGCCAGGCGTCGCCGAAGCGGGCGGCGACCTCGCGTTCCTCGGCGCGGGCCAGCCGCAGGTACACGAAAGCCAGGATGGGGAACATGACCAGGGTGGGGATGGTCGGCCACTGCAGCAGGAACCCGAGCATGATCAGTAGGAAGCCGTCGTACTGCGGGTGACGTACCCGGGCGTACGGGCCGGCGGCGGCGAGCCGGTCACTGCGGGCGGCGTCGTGCAGGACCCGCCAGGCAGCGGCGATGAGCCAGAACCCACCGCCGATGAACACGTAGCTGGCCAGGTGGAACGGGCTCAGGTGCGGGTCGCCTGTCCAGCCGATGAAGTCGTTCCACAGGTGCCCACCGGAGTGGGTGGCGGTCAGGGCGGGGAAGCGGGAACCGAGCCAGCCGGACAGCAGGTAGACGGTCAGCGGGATGCCGTACATCTCGGTGAACAGGGCGAGCAGGAACGCGGTGAACGCGCCCATCGCCCGCCAGTCCCGTCCGGTGCGGGGGTGGAAGAAGCTGACGGCGAACAGGGTGAGCACGGCGGTGTTGATGATGACCAGGGGCCACAGGCCGTAGGCGGCGTCGGCGTCCATGACGGTCTCTCCCTATCGGTGCGGCGCCCGGGTCGGCGTGCCGCTGGTCGAGGCGTAGCGGCCGGGGTCGGCGGTGAAGGTTGCCGCGCAGCCGACGGAGCAGAAGTAGACCGTCGAGCCGTCGCCGCGTGATACGGCCTGTGCGGTGGCCGGGTCGACGGTCATTGCGCACACCGGGTCGACCACTCTCCCGGTTGAGGCGGTGTCGCCGGCGGTGGATTCGTCGCCGTGGTGGCAGCTGCCGTGTCCGGCCGACGGGTGCGGGGTGGACCCGCGGGTGGTGGGGGTTTCGACACGTGGTTGGACCGTCGCGACCGGGGTTGTGGGCAGCGGTGCGATGGTGTGCCGGCGCAGCCGGTTGGCGTTGCCGACCACCGACAGTGAGGACAACGCCATCGCGGCGGCGGCCAGCATCGGTGAGAGCCGCCAGCCGAGCAGCGGGTAGAGCGCGCCGGCGGCGATGGGGATGCCGACGCCGTTGTAGATCAGGGCGAAGAACAGGTTCTGGCGGATGTTGCGCATGGTGGCCCGCGACAGCCGGATCGCGGTGACCACCCCGTTCAGCGATCCGGAGATGAGGGTGACGTCGGCGGCTTCGATGGCCACGTCGGTGCCGGTGCCGATGGCCAGGCCGACGTCGGCGGCGGCCAGGGCCGGGGCGTCGTTGATGCCGTCGCCGACCATGCCGACGCGGCGCCCTTCCGCCTGCAGTCGGCGGATCTCGTCGGCTTTGTGCTCGGGCAGCACCTCGGCGACGACACGCTCGATGCCGACCTGGGCGGCGATGGCGCCAGCGGTGCGGGCGTTGTCGCCGGTAAGCATCACCACGTCGATACCGAGGTGTTGCAGGGCGGTGATCGCGGCGGTCGAGTCGTCTTTGACGGTGTCGGCCACGGCCAGTACGCCTGCGGCGTGGCCGTCGACGGCGGCCATGATGGGCGTCCGGCCCTGGGCGGCGAGCCTGGCCGCGAGCGGGTCCAGCACGGCGGTGTTCACGCCGGCTTCGGTCAGCAGGCGGCCGGTGCCGACCAGGACCTGCCTGCCGGTGACGGTGGCGCGCACGCCCTTGCCGGTGACCGAGACGAAGTCGGTGGCGGCTGGTGGGGTGAGGCCGCGCTCGTGGGCGCCGGTGACGACGGCAGCGGCGAGGGGGTGTTCGCTGTCGGCCTCGGCGGCGGCGACCAGCGTCAGCACGTCGGTGCCGGTGAACGCGCCGACCGGGTGTACGTCGGTCAGGGTTGGGCGGCCGGCGGTGACGGTGCCGGTCTTGTCCAGCACGATCGTGTTCAGCTTGTGCGCGGTTTCCAGGGCTTGTGCGGAGCGGATCAGGATTCCCGCGCGGGCGCCCTTACCGGTGCCGACCATGATCGACAGCGGAGTGGCCAGGCCGAGGGCACACGGGCAGGCGATGATCAGCACGGCGACCGCGGTGACGAGAGCCAGCGTGAGTGCGGGTGGCGGGCCGAGCACGAACCAGGCGGCGAAGGTGACCACGGCCAGGGCGATCACCACGGGTACGAAGAACCCGGACACGGCGTCGGCGAGGCGCTGGATGGGGGCCTTGGACGCCTGCGCCTGCTGGACCAGGCGCACGATCTGCGCGAGCATGCTGTCCGCGCCGACCCGGGCGGCGCGGATGCGCAGCGAGCCGGTGCCGTTGACGGTGGCGCCGATGACGGTGTCACCGTCGCGTTTGGTGACCGGCATCGGTTCGCCGGTGACCATCGACTCGTCCACCGCGGACGTGCCGGACAGCACCAGGGCGTCGACCGGGATCTTCTCGCCGGGGCGTACCAGGACCTCGTCGCCGACCGCCACGTCCTCGACCGGGATCTCCACCGGTGTGCCGTCGCGGATCACCCGGGCGGTGCGGGCCCGCAGGCCGAGCAGGGCCCGGATCGCCTCGCCGGTGCCGGCCTTGGCGCGGGCCTCCAGCAGCCGGCCGAGCAGGATCAGCGTGATGATCACACCGACAGCCTCGAAGTACACCTGCCGCACGTCGGCGGGCAGCAGGCCGGGCGCGACGGTGACGAGCAGGCTGTACCCGTAGGCGGCGAGCGTGCCCAGGGTGATGAGGCTGTTCATGTCTGCGCTGCGGTGAGCGAGGGCGAGCCAGCCGGTGCGATGGATCGGCCAGCCGGTGAACACCATGACCGGGGTGATCAACGCTAGTTGCAGCCACGGGTTGAGCAGCAACTCGGGCACCCACATGGCGCCGAACAACTCGTGCGCCATCACCGCGACCAGCACCGGCGCGGTGAGCGCCGCACCCACGACCACGCGGCGGGTCAGATCCACCAGCTCCGCGCGGCGTTCGGCCGCCTCGGTCGCGTCTGAGGCGGCGGCATCGACGGAACCGGTCCCGCTTGGCGTCGGCGCTCGACCCGGTGGCGGTCCGCCCTGCGCAGCCGTTCCGGTGTCCTCGGCCGGGTCGACCAGCAGGGTGCCCTGGACCATGTTCATGCCACACGCGAAGCCGAACCTGCCTTCGCGCTGCGGGGTGAACCGTACCGATGTGACCTGGTGGGCGGGTAGCGTCGCGGCGACCCCGAAGTCGGCGAAGATCACTCGGGAGGTGCAGTCGCCGCTCTCCTGCCGGTCGAACTCGATCTCCACCGGCACACCCTGACGCACGCGAACGACATCCGGGGTGTAGCCACCGTGCACCGTGACCCGCACCCGCTGCACCCCGCCGGTCAGCAGCGCCGTATGTGCCCGGCGAGGACCGAAGAAGTACCAGGCCAATCCCGCCACCACGGCGGCGGCGGCCAACAGGACGACGACATCGGCGGTGTTCATCGGATCCTCCTCAACCGGGCTTCTCCACCACCATCCCGCCTGGTACCCCCTGGGGGTAGGGACGTTCCGCCTGCGGTCGAGGGCCGTTACTCCATACCGGTAGGGGGTACCGTGCGGCAACGTGGATGGTGGCCTGCGAGAAAGGAGAGGTCATGAAACCCCAACACATCCCACTGTTCGCCGCCGCACTGGTCATCGCGATCGTCGGGGCGCTTGCTGTCGGTGTCCCACTGAGCACCGTGGCCTTCGGCCTGCTGGTCCTGACCTGTCCGCTGATGATGCTGTTGATGCACGGCGGTCACGACGGCCACGCCTCCGGCGACGGCGGGCTCGGCGCCGCGGCGAAGGACCGCGAAGGTGCCCACCTGGCCGGACGGCGCTGAACCTGCTTCGCCGGCACAGGCGCGATTTCACTGAATCTTCGTGGTACGCCCCGGCGGACCTTTGTCACCGACCCGCACAGTGAGAGCAAGCACGCTCGGTGCGCAGGAGGCCCGCGCGGCGATCAACGACGTAGGCGAGGGAGGTGAGAGCGATGCACACAAACGGACCGATGTGGCCGATGGGCGGCATGATGATCGGCTGGCTGCTGCTGACCGTACTGATCGTCGGGCTGGTGGTGTGGCTGGCCGTCAGCTACGCGCGCCCGCGTGGCGGCACGGAAGACACCGGCACGGCACGACGGATCCTCGCCGAGCGGTACGCCCGCGGCGAGCTGGACACCGAGGAGTACAACGAGCGTCTGGCCGCGTTGCGCTGAACGAGGACGAGCCCGCCACCGGCGCGTCGGGTCTCGCTGAGCTACAGCCCTCCGACGATTCGATAGGGCGACAGGTGACGCCGTTGCCGGGCGTGGCTCGTCATCGGCGCGCGCCGGCCGTAGGCAGAATGACCATGAAGGCCGTTCCCTCGCCGGGGCCGTCGCTGCGGGCGGTGACCCGGCCGCCGTGCTCGGTGACGATGGCTCGCACGATGGCCAGCCCGATACCGGACCCACCGTGGCTACGATCACGGGCGGCGTCCACGCGGTAGAAGCGTTCGAACAGGTGCGGCAGGTGCTCGGCGGCGACACCCTCACCGGTGTCCGTGACGGTGATCCGGACTCCGGCCCGATCGCGGCCGGCGGTGACCGTGACGCTGCCGCCGGCCGGTGTGTGCCGCAGGGCGTTGTCGAGCAGATTGCCGAACACCTGGCCCATGCGTTCGACGTCGGCCCGCACCTCGGGCATATCGGCGGCGAGATCCGTGCTGAGCGTGACGCCCTTGTCGGTGTAGCGCGGGTGCGCCGCCGACACCGCGGCGCCGACCAGGTCGGCCACGGCGACGCGGCGGGGATGCAGGTCGAGCTGGTGCTCCTCGGCCCGCGACACCGCGGCGATGTCCTCGGCGAGGCGGCGCAGCCGCCCGGTCTGGGCGCGCAGGACCGTCCAGGTGTCCTCGTCGGGGACGAGGACACCGTCCTCGGCGGCGTCGACGTACGCCTCGATCGTGGCGACCGGGGTACGCAGCTCGTGCCCGAGGTCGCCCAGCAGCCGCCGGCGGGTCGCTTCCACCTCGGCCAGTCGACCGGCCATCGCGTTGAACGCGGCCGCCACGGTGGTGAAGTCGGCGCCGAGACCGGGCGCCGCAACCCGGATGTCGTAGCGCCCGTCGGCGATGTCCGCCGCCGCGTCGGCCAGCTGGCCCACCGGGTGCGCCACCCGGCGGGCCACATAGGCGCTGACCGCTAGCGCCGCGGTGAGGGCTGCGATCAGCGCCACGGTGAGCGAGATCGCGCTGGCCGAGGCGTACGCCTCCTCGACGTGGCGGGCCGTGTCCGCATCGACATGACTGGCGCTCTGACGCAGGTGGTCGTGGAAGATCGCTGGGCCGACCGCGGCGGCGACCAGCCCGAGAGTGACGGAACCGGCCAGCACCACCAAGGTCTGCGCGGCGAACAGCCGGCCGGCCAGCCCCAGCTTGAGGCGCGGCATCAGCCCTCGCCCATCCGGTAACCGACGCCTCGCACCGTGCGGATGAACCGGGGTGCGGCCGGGTCGTCGCCGAGCTTGCGGCGCAGATGCCCGATGTGCACGTCGACCAGGTGCTCGTCGCCGACCCATCCTTCGCCCCAGACCGCGTCGATGAGCTGCCGCCGGGAGAACGCCATCCGTGGCCGCGCGGACAGCGCGGCGAGCAGGTCGAACTCGGTGCGGGTGACCTCGACCGCCCGGCCGTCGACGCTGACTTCGCGGGCGGCCACATCGACGGCCAGCGGGCCGAAGAGGCGGGGCGGCTCCTCCTGCATCGCCGACGCGGTGCCGCGGACGTCGCGGGGACGGCGCAGCATCACCCGGACCCGGGCGACCAGTTCCCGTGGGCTGAACGGCTTGGTCAGGTAGTCGTCCGCGCCGACCCCGAGGCCGACGAGCTTGTCGACCTCCTCGGTACGGGCGGTGAGCATCACGATGTAGCAGTCGGTGAACGTGCGTAGTTGCCGGCACACCTCGACGCCGTCCAGCCCGGGCAGGCCGAGGTCGAGCACCACCACGTCCGGCGGCTGCGCGCGGACGGCGTCCACGGCGGCGAGGCCGTCGAACACACAGGTCACCTCGTGGCCGTCGCGTTCGAGGTAGCTGGCCACCACCTTGGCCAGGCTCTGCTCGTCGTCGACCACCAGCACTCGGGTACTCATGACGTCCATCCTGCCGGGCACCCGTACCGCAGAACTCCGCAGATGCCGCTACCCATGATCTCCGTGATCCCCGTGCCCGGAGGAGGAAACCGACGGCTTGGGCAGGACGACCGACGTCCGGGCCGCCGCAGGCGCCGGAGGCTGGGAGGCGTAGCTGATGCCGTTCGGCTGCTCGCCGACCTTGATGGTGGCGACCGTGGTACGGCTGGGCAGGTCGATGACGGAGACGGTGGCGTCGTAGACGTTGGTGACCCAGGCACGTTGGCCGGTGGGGTCGATGACCACGCCGTGCGGACCGGATCCGGTGTTGATGCTGGCTGCCTTCGTCATGCCGGCCGTGTCGATCACCGAAAGGGCGGTTCCCGGGTTGTCCTGGCTGCCCTGGTCGGCGGAGAGCAGGGTGTGCCCGTCCGGGGTGAGGTAAACCTGCGCCGGCACGGCGGGCACCGCGACGCGGCCGGTGGTCGCGCGGGTCTGCAGGTCGATTCGGACGATGCTGGGCGGCTGGGCGACGCTGGCGTAGGCGTAGCGGTTGTCCGGTGAGACGGCTACCTGAACGACGGGTCCGCCGACCGGCACAGCGGCGGTCTTCGTGTCGGTGCGGGTGTCGATCAGGTCCACGGTGCCGGCCTTGAGGTTGGCCACCACCACGGTGGTGCCGTCCGGGCTCGGGCGCAGCCCGTGCGGGCCGCCGCCGACGGTGACGGTGCCGGCCGGGGCCAGGTCGGTGCGGTAGACGGACACGGTGCCGGCGTCGTAGTTGGCGACGTAGGTCTTCTGCCCGTCCGGGGTCAGCACGACGTGGGCAGGGCCGGCGCCGGTGGCGGCCGTGTCGGCGAGGCGGTACGTGGCGGCGTCCAGGGCGGCCACGGTGTTGGCGTGTCCGCTGACCGCGTACACCCGGGTGCCGTCCGGACCGACCTGTACGTTGTGCGGCTCGTCGATGCCCTCGACGGTGGTGACCACGGTGTTGGTGGCGGCGTCGATGACTGACAGGCTGTGCCCGCCCTCGTTGGCCACCCACACCGTGCCCGCGACCACGGCAGCCGGTGAACCCGATAGGCGTGCACTCGGGGCGGTCGCCGGATCACCCGTTGCGGCGCATCCTGCCGCCCCTGCCACCAGCGCCACGACACCGGCGGCGATGACCGCGCGCCCTCCCCGTGCTCTCATGCCCTGTCTCCTCCGGCTGAACCTGGCGTGGTCGAAGGTGCAGCGGCGGCTCGCCGCCCCGCCTTCGACCCGCGAGCTCGTCGCTGTTGATGCGAATCACGTTCTTCTCACGGTGCCGGGCCGTCGCTTCTGGCGCGGCGGATCACCGATACCCGCCTACGGTCCCCACCGGATCCGAAGAATGCCGCGGGCAAACCATGAACGTTCGACGAAGGTGTGCGGCAGCGTGCACTCGACGCGGGGCGGCGTCGGCCTCGGCGAGCCGTCTGCTGCAGCGCCCCGGGCAGGGCCTTCAGGGAATCTTCACCACTTCACCGGTGGCTTCATCACCTCGGCGGCGCACGTTGAACGTGACAGCGAAAGCGTCGACACGCAGGACCGGGGAGGGCGAGATGGTATCCAGCTTCTGCGGCGCCATGGGCGTGGCCGGGTGGCTCGTCATGCTGCTGGTCTGGGTCGCCCTGATCGCCGCGGTGGTCTGGGGCATCACCCGACTGTTCCCGGACCGCGCCGACCCCGGCGCGTCGGCGCTACCGCGTCAGCGCGACAACGAGGACGCCGAACCGCAGCTCGTCAACGCGCACCGGCACTGAACCGCAATCGATCATCGGGAGGATGTCATGCACGGCCAACACATGAAGTACCTACTCATCGCGGCGGGTGCCCTGGTCGTCGGACTGCTGGCGGCAGGCAGCTCGCTGCAGTCGGTGCTGCCGTTCCTGATGCTGCTGGCGTGCCCGTTGATGATGCTGGTGATGATGCGCGGCATGGGCGGCCATGCAGGTCACGGCGGCGATCACGACGCTACCCACCGCGAGCGTGACGACGCCCCTTCGCGCCGTTGAGCACACCGTGCTTGAGCGTTGTGGCGCCGTGCCCGCAACCGGACCACGCCACCGGCCGCGGCGACGTCCGCGCACCAGCGCCAGGTCTGCAGGGCGCCGCAACGGACACGTCATCGTCACCCCGGTCCAGACCGTTATCGTCGACTTCGACGCGACGAACCCGGGCCAGTGGATGAACCACTGCGACGACGTCCGCCACTCGGAGACCGGCATGATGATCAATCTGGCGTGCCCGGCATGACCACCGCACCGCCGGCCACCGCTCCGCGCCGCCCGGCCGCTGGCGCGCGGGCGGCAATTGCCGGAGTGTGGATGATGCTCGCCGTCGCGTTCGGCTACGTGCTGACCTTCAACCCCACCGACCGGGCCGCCGACCCGACCGGGCCGTGCACGTGGCACGCCCTGTTCGGTATCAACGGCCCCACCTGCGGCGGCACCCGCATGGTCTGGTACCTGCTGCACGGCGACCTCGTCCAAGCCGCCCGCCACCACCTACTTGCCCTCGTCGGCGTGCCGTTCGCGCTCTACGCCCTCGTCGTGTGGACCGCGCGGGTGTGGTTCTGCCGCTCCTGGCCGCTGCCGCGGCTGTCCCGCTGGGTCTACCTCGGCTACGCCGCCGCGTGGCTGGCGTACGCGGTCGTGCTGCGCAACCTGCCCTGGCCGCCGTTCACCTGGTTCGACATCCCCAACCTCACCTGAGCGGCCGTCACGGTCCGCGCGGATCGGCTCGGCACCGTCCGGCAAGCGCAGGGTCTTCGGCCCTGCCAATCCCGGCCGATTGGCGCATACCCCTACCGGGTAGGGGATTATGATGGAAGGCATGGGGTTCGCGATGGCCAAGCGCCAAGGGCCACCCGCCTGAGAGGGGAGGGGCCATGGCATCCGTAGGGCAGTCGGCCACCGTCGAGTCGGGCGCCGCATCGGGGCAGGGACCGGTGTTGACGGCGCACGGGATCGACAAGTCGTACCGGCGCGGGATCTGGCCCGCTCGCCGGCGCCGCCAGGTGCTGCGCGGCGCCGACCTCACGCTGGGCCGTGGCGAGGTCGTGGGGCTGGTCGGCGAGAACGGCTCCGGCAAGAGCACGCTGATGAAGATTCTCGTCGGGGCGTTGACGCCCGATAGCGGCACGGTCGCCCGTTCCGGCAGGCTCGGTTACTGCCCGCAGGAGCCGGTGGTGTACGAGCGGCTGACCTGTGACGAGCATTTCGAGCTGTTCGGCCGCGCCTACGGGATGGCACCGGCCGAGGAACTGCGGTCGCGGCGGGCGATCTACGCCGCACTCGGCTTCGACCGCTACGCGGGCACCCGCGCCGACCAGCTCTCCGGAGGCACCCTGGCCAAACTCAACCTCGGTCTGGCGCTGCTGCCCGAGCCTGACGTGCTGCTGCTGGACGAGCCGTACGCCGGTTTCGACTGGGACACCTATCTGCGCTTCTGGGACCTCGTCGCGCAGCGCCGCGACGCCGGCCACTCGGTGTTGATCATCAGCCACTTCGTCGCCGACGAGCAACGCTTCGACCGCATCGTCGACCTACGCGACGGCAAGGCGGTGCCACGATGACCACCACATCCGTCCTCGATGCGACCGGGCTGTTCGTGCGCCGGTTCCTGACCGACTACGTGCGCAACCCGGTCAACCTGCTGCTGCTCGGGCTCGTGCCGGCGGTGTTCGTGTTTGCCGCAAGTGGTGCGCTGGCCGAGGTGGGCAACCTGCTCGGCGGCCCCAGTGGTCCGGGGACGCAGGTGATCAGCGCCGGCTGGGCCGCCGGAGTCATCGCAGCGGTGGGCATGTACTTCCAGGTCCGCGGCGCCCACGCCGCCGACCGCCGCGTCGTGCTTGCCGGGCTACCGGCGGCCCGGCTGGTCACTGCCCGCCTGGCCACCGGCCTTGCGCTGGCCGCACTCGCCACCACGACGGCTCTGCTCGCCCTGGCCGTGCGCACCGACGTCCCGTCCCCGGCCCGGGTGATTGCCGGGACGGCGATGTTCGCCCTGATCTACCTGGCCGTCGGCGCGCTGGTCGGCGTGGCCGTGCGGAGCCCGGTCAACGGCACTGTGCTGATCCTGTTCGTGTGGATCGCCGACGTGTTCTTCGGGCCGCTGTTCGGCGGGCTCGACCGGCCCGCCACCCGCGCTCTGCCCACCCATTTCGTCACCCTCTGGATGGTCGACCTGCCCTCCCGGCACGCCGGCCGCCCCGGTGACCTCGGCTGGGCGGTGGCCTGGACCATAGGCGCACTGACTCTGTCCTGGGCCGTGATCGCCGCGACCAGCCGGCTCGGCCGAGCCGCACACCGCGCCGGCCGCCCGGCCGGACCCGGCCGGCAGCTCACCGGCTTGCTCGCCGCCGGCCTGCGGGAACGCGCCCGCACCCCGGTGCTGGCTGTGCTGCTCGTCGTCGTGCCGGCGGTGTTCATCCTCGGCGCGGTCGCCGTCACCCCCGACGCCGACCTGACCCTGCGGCTCACTGACGGCGGGAGGGAGCTCACCGAGCATCTGTCGATGCGCGACACCCACGGCGGGACCATGGCCCCCATCGCGATCGGGGCCCTCGCCGCTCTGACCGGGCTGTTCGCCGTGCTCGACGCCCGCGCTGCCGACCGTCGCCTGATCCTCGCCGGGGCACGGGTGCCAGTCCTGCTCACCGCCCGGCTCGGCATGGTCGGCCTGTCCGCCGGCCTGGTCACCGCCGTCTCGCTGGCCGCCACCGCGCTGGTGTTCGAGCCGCGGCAGTGGCCGGTGTACGCCGCGGCGAACCTGCTCGTCGCCGCGGTCTACGCCCTCGTCGGCGTGGTGCTCGGCCCGCTGGTCGGCCGGGTCGCCGGCGTGTTCGTCGCGTTCCTGGTGCCGTTCCTCGACCTTGGCCTGGTCCAATCACCGATGCTCGGGGACACCCCGGCCTGGGGACGGCTTTTGCCGGGCTGGGGCGCCTACCAGATCCTCAACGACGGCGCCTTCACCACCGGCTTCGACCAGCTCACCGGCCTCGCCGCCACCGGAGCCTGGCTGGCCGGGCTAGCCGTGGCCGCGCTGCTGCTGTTCCGGCCGGCGCGGGCGCACCGTTAGCGGGCACGGACGGACGCGGCCCTCGCCCGGGTGGCCGCGTCCGTCCGTGCTCAGTGTTGCCGACTATGCCGGGGCGTAGCGGCGAGTCCACGTCGTGCCGCCGTCGGAGCTGGCCACGATCTCGTCGCCGGTCACCGCGGCGAACACGGTCGACTCGTGAGTGGTCAGGGCGTGCGGCTGGCCCGGCAGCCGACCGCGCTTCTGCCAGGTGGCGCCACCATCGGCCGACTGCCAGACGGTGCCGTCGCGGTCGGCGCCCCACACCTCGGCGCCCTGCTCCCATGCGAGCCTGCCGACCGGCGGTGCGCCGGCGATCGGTGTCCACGTGCGGCCGCCGTCGGTCGAGCGCTGCAACCCCGACTGACCGACCGCGAGAACGACCTGCGGATCGGTCGGGCTGACCGCGAACGCGCCCAGCGCCGTGGCGGAGCGGCGTTCCCAGCCGCGTCGGTCGGTGCTGACCATGAACGCCCCGTCGGTGGAGTTGTATCCGTACACCGCCCCGTGCGCCGCCTGCAGGCCATGGAAGTCCGCCGCGCCGGACAGCGACATCGTCTGCCAGGTGACTCCCCCGTCGGTCGACTCGATCAACCCGAGGTTGGCGGGGCCGTCACCGTGCTCGTCGGGGTGCCCGGACGCGAGGAAATGACCGGGCCCGACCGCGGTGAACCCCATCAGGTCCGGCCCTTCCTCGGACACCCGCACCGCGGTGCGCTCGCCGTCGATGCGGAACAACCCGACGTGGGTCGCGGCGTACAAGGCGCCGCTGCCGTGGTCGACCGCCAGCCCGTGCACGTGCCCGAACTCCACCGCCGTGGCCGTCCCCGGGATGCCCTCGCCGGTGTCCTGGCCGCGGATCACGAAAACGATCACCGCCGACACCACCGCCGCGACCGCCAGGCCGGCTGCCAACGGCCAGCTTGAGCGCGGGCGTTTCCCCACTGCAGCCCGCGGCCGAGCACCGGCCGGGCGTGCCTTGGTCGGTCCGCCCCGCGCCGACGCGGCACGGCCGGCCGGGGTGCCGGTCCGGCCGGCACCGGTCCGCTTGCTCATCGCGTCTCCTTCATCGTCGTCGCCTCGGGCGGCGTGCCCGCGCAATTGCTCAGCCAGGATTCACCGACCCCGGTACCGGCCAGCGTGGCGGCGGCTCATGAAGGAACCGGCCGGCGGGTCATGAAGATTCGCTGAAGCGACGAATCACGGTCGCCGTGACCGGCACGGCTTCAGTAAATCTTCACCGTCGTACACCACGAAGGTTGATCACCCCCACCGATCGTAGGTGCGGTGACGACCGCCCGGAGCACATGACGGCAGACAGTGATAGGCCGACACGCCCCCACGAACCTCCGCCGACGTCGTCGGTCGATGCCCCGACGATTCCCCACCGGTCATCCGAACGGCCCGGGGTGGTCGGCAGCTGTGGCCGGCGCACTGCCTCACGTGCAACGCATCACCACCCTCGAGCTTGATACCCCTAGGGGGTATATGTATGGTTGGTTGTGGGCGGCGACCTCCCGCTGCTCACAACCAACGGCAAGGAGATCGTGATGGCTACCCAGACCTACATCGTGACCGGCATGACCTGCTCGCACTGCGTCAACTCCGTCGGCGCCGAAGTCGGCGCAATTCCCGGTGTCACCGACGTCCAGGTCGACCTTGCCTCCGGCACGGTCACCGTCACTAGTGACCAGCCTGTCGACGAGACCGCGGTGGCCGCGGCCGTCGACGAGGCCGGATACGAACTCGCGAGGTAGTCATGAACACCGCCATCAAGCTGGGCGGCTTCGGGGTCGGGCTGGCGGCCGTGTTCACGGCCGCCCTCGGTCTCGGCAGCCTCTTCCCGGCAGCCGCACCCGCCACCCCGGCCGCCCACGACGGCGGCCATACCAGCACAGCACCCGAGCAGAACGCCCCACCGGCAGCGGTGCTGCCGGTCGGGCTACAGATCAGCCAGGACGGCTACCGGCTCACCCCACTCAGCGGCAGCCTCTCGACGGGCACACCGAAGCCGTTCCGATTTCAGATCACCGGCCCGGACGACCGGCCGGTCACCGCCTACACGACCAGCCACGACAAGGACCTGCACCTGATCGTGGTCCGCCGTGACCTGTCCGGCTTCCAGCACGTACATCCCGAACTGGCCGCCGACGGCACCTGGTCGATCCCGCTCGCGGTGCCCGAGGCCGGTCAATACCGCGTCTTCGCCGACTTCCAGCCCACCGGCCACGACGGGCTCACCCTCGGCGCCGACGTGCCCGCTCCCGGTGACTACCAGCCCGCGCCGCTTCCTGCGGCCGCCCGGACCGCGACGGTCGACGGCTACACGGTCACCCTCACCGGAGACCTCACCCCCGGCGCCTCGTCGAAGCTGACCCTGTCGGTCAGCAAGGACGGCCGGCCGGTCACCGACTTGCAGCCCTACCTCGGCGCGTACGGCCACCTGGTCGCACTGCGCGACGGCGATCTGGCGTACCTGCACGTGCATCCCGACGGCGAACCCGGCGACGGCCGCACCACGCCCGGCCCCGACGTCGCCTTCCACGCCGAAGTGCCATCCACCGGCGCCTACCGGCTCTACCTGGACTTCCAGCACGACGGGAAGGTCCGTACCGCCGAGTTCACCGCCGTCGCCGGCACCGCAACCGTCACACCGAGCAGCACCCCGGCCACGACCGCGGTGCCCGCGACGCCGAGCCCGTCCGGGCACGACGCCGACGGCCACACCCACAACTGAGGAGGAGAGCGTCATGGCAACCGTCGCCGGGCCGCTGCCCGTGGCCCCGAACCAGATCGAGCTGGCGATCGGCGGCATGACCTGCGCCTCCTGCGCCGCGCGGATCGAGAAGAAACTCAACCGCATGGACGGCGTGGTCGCGACCGTCAACTACGCCACCGAGAAGGCCAGCGTCGCCTACCCCGACGGGGTGAGCGCCGAGGATCTGATCGCCACCGTCGAGAAGACCGGCTATACCGCGAAGCTTCCGCCGCCACCACAGCAGACCGGCGACGACCCGGCCGAGCAGGCGCAGCCGGTCGACGAACTGCGTGGCCTGCGGACCCGGCTGTTCACGTCGATCGTGCTCAGCGTGCCGGTGGTGCTGCTGGCGATGGTGCCGGCCTGGCAGTTCACCTACTGGCAGTGGCTGTCGCTGACCCTGGCAGCACCGGTCGTCGTCTGGGGCGGACTACCGTTCCACAAAGCGGCCTGGACCAACCTGCGCCACGGCGCCGCGACCATGGACACCCTCATCTCCATGGGCACGATCGCAGCGTTCGGCTGGTCACTGTGGGCACTGTTCTTCGGCACCGCAGGCACACCGGGGATGACGCACCCATTCAGCCTCGACATCGGCACCACCGACGGCGCCGGCGCCATCTACCTGGAAGCCGCCGCCGGCGTCACCACCTTCATCCTCGCCGGCCGCTACTTCGAGGCCCGCTCCAAGCGCCGCGCCGGCGCCGCCATGCGTGCCCTGCTGGAACTCGGCGCCAAAGACGTCGCCGTGCTGCGCGACGGCACCGAACGACGGATCCCGGTCGCCGACCTGGCGGTCGGGGACAGGTTCATCGTGCGGCCGGGCGAGAAGATCGCCACCGACGGCGTCATCGAGGACGGCACCTCCGCGATCGACGCCAGCATGCTGACCGGCGAGTCCGTGCCGGCCGAGGTCGCACCCGGTAACCCGGTCGTCGGCGCGACCGTCAACGTCGGCGGCCGGCTGATCGTGAGGGCCACCCGGATCGGCGCCGACACCCAGCTCGCACAGATGGCCAAGCTGGTCGAACAGGCCCAGACCGGCAAGGCCGCCGTCCAGCGGCTCGCCGACCGGATCTCCGGCGTTTTCGTGCCGATCGTGATCGCCCTAGCCGTCGCCACGCTCGGCTGGTGGGTGGGCACCGGATCGGGCTGGACGGCCGCGTTCACCGCCGCCGTCGCCGTGCTGATCATCGCCTGCCCGTGTGCGCTCGGCCTCGCGACGCCGACGGCGCTGCTGGTCGGCACCGGCCGCGGCGCGCAGCTCGGCATCCTGATCAAAGGCCCCGAGGTCCTGGAGTCGACCCGGACCGTGGACACCGTCGTGCTCGACAAGACCGGCACCGTGACCACCGGCCGGATGAGCCTGGTCGACGTGGTCCCCGCCGCAGGCGTCGACCGCGAGCAGCTGCTGCGGCTGGCCGGGGCGGTCGAGGCCGCCTCCGAGCACCCGATCGCCCAGGCGATCGCCGCCGCAGCCGCCGACAGTGCGCCGCTGCCGCAGGTGACCGGGTTCGCCAGCACCGAGGGCCTCGGCGTGACCGGCACCGTCGACAGCCACAGCGTGCACGTCGGCCGCCCGGCGCTGCTGCGCCAGGCCGGGCTGACGGTGCCCGCCGACGTCGAGCAAGCCGTCGCTACTGCCCACACCGCCGGGCAGACCGCCGTGGTCGCGGGCTGGGACGGTCAGGCCCGCGGCGTGCTCGCTGTCGCCGACACGGTCAAGCCGACCAGCCGCGCCGCCGTGGCCCAGTTGCGGGCGCTGGGCCTGTCGCCGGTGCTGCTCACCGGGGACAACGAGACCGTCGCCCGGGCGGTGGCGGCGCAGGTCGGCATCGACGAGGTGATCGCTGAGGTGCTGCCTGCCGACAAGGTCGATGTGGTCAAGCGGCTGCAGGAGCAGGGCAAGGTCGTGGCGATGGTCGGTGACGGCGTCAACGACGCGGCCGCTCTGGCTCAGGCCGATCTGGGGCTGGCGATGGGCACCGGCACCGACGCCGCGATCGAGGCGTCCGACCTGACGCTGGTTCGCGGTGACCTGATGGCCGCCGCTGACGCGATCCGCCTGTCGCGGCGCACCCTGCGCATCATCAAGAGCAACCTGTTCTGGGCCTTCGCCTACAACGTGGCGGCTCTGCCGCTGGCCGCGGCCGGCCTGCTCAACCCGATGATCGCCGGAGCGGCGATGGCGTTCAGTTCGGTGTTCGTCGTCGCCAACAGCCTTAGGTTGCGCCGCTTCACCAGCATCACGAAGTAGGACGTACGACAGCGCCGCCTGCACCCCCGCCAAGGACGGGTGCCGGCGGCGCTGTTCGATGCCCGAGCAAGACGCACGCGGGCATGCGCGTGGTCAGACCAGGCGCCGGACCACGTGGTTCTTGCTCCAGATCTTCTGCTTGGTGACCGTCTTGCCGGTTCGCGGCGCGGCCCACATCTTGCCGCCACCGGCGTAGATGCCGGCGTGCGTGCCCTTCGTGCCCTTACGGATGACGATCAGGTCACCGGGGCGGGCCTGGGACTTGGCGACGGCCTTGCCGTACCGCTGCTGCAGGTGGGCCTTGTGCGGCAGCTTCTTGCCCGCCGCCTTCTTGTACACGTACATCGTGTAGCCCGAGCAGTCGAACCGCTTGGGGCCGGACGCACCGAACTTGTACTTCTTGCCCTTGTGCTTCGCCGCTTCGGTCAGGACCCGGTTCGCGGCCGCCTTGGACTTGGCGGCCTGGGACGCCGCCGCCTTGACGGTGATGCCGGTCTGGCTGAACGCCACGCTGGTCTGCGAGGACACCTGTGTGGTGGCGACCGTCGCGGCGGAGGCGGACTGCGGTGTGCCGAGCCCGCCGGTCAGGAGACCGAGACCCACGGACAGGGCGATAGCGCCGACTCCCAGGGTACGGGCGGGCCGGCTCAGGGTGCTTACGCGCACGGTGAAGGAATCCCTCCGGCACGCCTGCGAGGTTAGCTGTCGGATTCGGGCGCGAAGGTTGCCCGGCCGCACGCTGGCGGCTTCACCCCAAGGTCCTCATGTCCCGGTCGCCGCAGTGCGGCGTGCCGGTCGAGGACCGCTCGTGGTTCCCCCGTCCCTGCCCCCGATTGCCTCATGACTCGTCATGCGGGTTGTGCCGACGGACCGGGGCAGGGCTCGGCGTGGTCCAGGTCGGCACGACCGGCGAGCCTGTGCCCGCCGCCCCTCCTTGATAGCCCAGTCGGCGCCGATCCCGGCTCCCGGAGATGATTACACTCAGTGATTGGCGTGCCGAGACGTGTCCGATTTGGAAGACCGGTGCGAGGTTTGTCGACACGGGCTGCTCATACATGATGGACCCAGGGTGGTTTTGATCTGTGAAAGGGAACACTCGATCTCGTACGTGGTAGCTGTGGGTGGCCCCGGCATTGTTCCCCGGTTTGTCGCGCCCGAGGCGACTGCCGGTCGGTTGATCGTGGCCGACCGTCCGACGCTCGTCGCCCGAACCGACGGCTATCCCTGAATTTGGGGGTCACCGGGTGGGCGCCCGGATGGTGTCCGTTGCGGCGACGACCGCACCGGAAGGCGGGCCCTGCAGCGATGCAACCGAGCCGCAACCACCAGACCTTTCAACCGGCCGTGCCGTCGAGCGATGAGGCAGACCCGATCAACCGCATCGTCCGACGATGGAGTCGGCACTAATCAGGGCGGCCATCGGCGTTCGAGAATCTGCGAGGAGGCAAGATGTGAACAACATCTTCGTCCTGTCTGCCCTGGGCGCGGACACCTCGCCCAGCGGCGGGCGTGCCGGGAGGCTGATCACCGCGCTCGTGGCGCTGGCCCTGGCCGGGGGCTTGAGTCTCGCTGCCGCGCCCGCGCACGCGGCAGCCCCGTCGGCGCAGCAGCAGGCGATCGCGGGCGGCTACACCGTTTCGCCGGCCGCCGGCAGCGGCTTCATCCGAGCGGCGCTCGGCGCCGATGCCACCACCGCGGCCTTCCAGGACCGTC
Organism: Actinoplanes sp. NPDC049802; assembly: GCF_040656595.1. Lineage (NCBI taxonomy): Bacteria > Bacillati > Actinomycetota > Actinomycetes > Micromonosporales > Micromonosporaceae > Actinoplanes > Actinoplanes sp. NPDC049802. The sequence continues at coordinate 11,236 of NZ_JBFAMR010000070.1, read as the reverse complement.
TGGACCGCGCTTTGCAGCACATGCTGGACACCGTGCTCGGCCCCGGCCGTTCGACGGTCACCACCAACGTCGAACTCGACCTCGACCAGGTCGTGACCTCCCGCACCACCTACCAGCAGGATCCGTCCGCCGGTGCCCTGTCCGAACGGATCAGCGAGCGCTCCTACATCGGCGACAACGGCGGCACCCGGTACGACAGCAGCAGCGCGTCGCGCGTCAACGCCCTCGACGAACTGCACGAGACCCGCCGTGAAGCCCCCGGCGACATCATCAGACTGAGCGTCGCCGTCCTCGTCGATGAAGCCGCCGCGGCGAACCTCGACCTGGCTCAGGTCCGTGAACTCGTCGCCGTAGCCGCCGGTGTTGGTGCCGGCCGCGGCGACCGGGTGACGGTCGCCGCCATGCCCATGCGCACCGCTACAGCCACTCCCACCGACAACGCCGTCGCGCAGCCCGGCACCGCATCCCCTGCCGCGCTACGGACGGCACTCATCGCCGCGGTTCTGATCCTGTTGACCTGTGCCGCGCTGCTGGCCGTCGGCAAGCAACGGCGCCGGGCCGCGGCGGCCTCGGCGGCAGCCGACCGGCGAGAGCTGCTCCGGGCCCAACTGCACGTCCAGCGCACTCCGGTCCCGGCTGCGGCAATCGCTACTGCCTTCGACGAGGACAGGCGACAGCAACGGGCGGTCGGGTCGGTCGACCCGGCGCAGGCCGCGCAGCAGCTGCGAGAATGGATCGGCCCCGGCCGGTAGGAACGGGCGGCCGACTCAGGACTTCACGAGGCGGGCGATCGCCGCGCTCGCCTCCTTGATCTTCGCGTCCACGTCGCCCTCCGCCGCGGCGTGGACCACGCAGTGCTTCAGGTGGTCCTCGAGCAGGCCGACGGCTACCGCGTGCAAGGCGCTCTTGGCGGCCGAGATCTGGGTCAGGATGTCGATGCAGTAGGTGTCCTCGTCGACCATCCGCTGCAATCCGCGGATCTGCCCCTCGACCCGCTTCAGCCGGGCCATCAGCGCCTGTTTCTCCGCCGAATACCCGTGCGGCCCGGCCGGTTTCGCCTCACTCATTCCGTGCAAGATACCCGGCACCGGTATCAGCCTGTCTCGGCTGCGGACCCGTCCCGGCAGTCGCCGCGCCCGCTGGAGTGACCCGGCGGCCACCGAGCCGTCGATGTCGTAGCCTGGCCCGGTGACCGGACCGTGCCAGCCGACAGCCCCGTGGCTGCTGCGCTGGCTGCTGATCGTGGTCACCCTTGCCGGTGTCGGGCTCGTGCAAAGCACACACTGCGCCGACGGACCGATCGGCGCGCACTACGTGGGACACGCGCCTGCCGCCGAACACCATCACGACGTTTCGGATCACGGCGTGGCGGCGATCGGGCAGCACGTCCCGGAAGGCCGGACGGCAGACACTACAGCCGGGCACTGCGAGGTCAGCGCTCCCGTCGCCGAACCCGCCGTGCGAGCCGGCACCGTCGCGCTTCCGGCGCTGACCGCCTGTGCCGACAACAGCGCAGCCGGCACGACGATGCCACCAATGGCGTCCCGGGCACCTGCTGTCGCCCTGACCCAACTCGGTGTAAGCCGCATATAGGACACCGCGCACGCATACGCATCCCGATATCGCCGGATGCGTGCTCGTGCCTGCCCGGCGGCCCGGCATACGTGGCCGTCACGCCCCCGCCCGGCGGTGGTGTCCACCTGTTCCCTGCGCGGAAAGCCGAACCCTCGTGAACCTTCACGCCCTCCCCGCTGCCCTGCTCACCCATCAGCGCCAGCGCCAGTCCCAGCGGCATCGCTCGAGCGGCGGCCGCCACCTGCCGGACGCGGGGGCGCTGCCGTGACCGAGACCCTGCCGCCGCTGCGCACCACCCACCTGTTCGACGCCGCCGGGGGACGGTGGTGCTTCGACCTGTGGGACGGGACCGGCCGGCCGGTCGTCTTCATCCCCGCGGTGCTGTTCGACCGGACCTGCTGGTGGCCGACCGCGGCCGACCTGCGCCCGTACGCCACCGTCGTCGCCGTCGACCTGCCCGGGCACGGCGGTTCGCCCGGCCGGGACCGTTACGAACCCGACGATCTCGTCGACGATCTGGCCATGCTCATCGACAGCCTGCAACTGCGGCGCGCCCCGGTGATCGTCGGGCACGGCGCGTCAGCGACGCTGGCGGCCCTGTTCGCGGCACGCTACGCCACTCGCGCCGTGGTAGCCGTCGACCCGATCCCCGCCACGGGCCTGTGCGCCGACGTCGACACCTATCTGCGCGGCCTGCGGCTCACCGAGATCCCCGGGCAATATCGCGGCCTCGTGCGAACCTCGCATGACCCGCGCCTTTTGGCCGCCTATGCGACCGGTCTGCGGCACCGGCGCCCGGCGACCGCCACGATCGGCGTCACCCCTACCCGGCTCGCCGTGTACAGCCGGCCACCGTCCGAGCCCGAGACGGATCCGCAAGCCGCCGACACGTGGCGACAGGAGGTCTACGACGTTCCGGGCAGATTCGCCTCCCTCGCCGCAGGCCGCAGGTTCATCACCGACCTGCGGGCACTGCTGTGACGCGGCACTGGGGGCATGTCGAGCTGGTCGCCCGCGCGCAGCGCCGCTGATCGGCGGAAATGAGGACGTCCCTTGGCGGGAGAGCGGACGGCGTGCCCTCCCGCCAAGGCCGTACTGACGCCTTCGGTCAGCGCACCAGCTGATAGCCGGCTGCGGCGACGGCCGCAGCCACGCTGTCATCGTCGAGCGTCTCGGCGCTGGTCACCGTGACCGTGCCGGTGGCGACGTCGACGCTGACGTCACGCACGCCGGGAACATCGGTGAGTTGCTTACTGACCCGGCCGGCGCAGCCGCCGCAGGTCATCCCGGCGACCTGATACACCGTTCGGGTGCCGTCCGGCGTCGTCGCCGGCTCGGTGACCGGGGTCGTGGTGGCGCAGGCGCAGGCGGTGTCGCTGCCGCACATCGGCTTCTCCTTGCTGTCGTATGACCGGTTACTGAGCTGGGGGAGCAGGTCACGCCCGCACGAGGCGGGCGATGGCGTCGGAGGCTTCCTTCAGCTTCGCGTCGGCGTCCGGCCCGCCGTCGCGGGCCGCGTCGACGACGCAGTGCGCGAGGTGGTCGTCGAGCAGCCCGAGCGCCACGGTCTGCAGTGCCTTGGTCGCCGCGGACACCTGCGTGAGGATGTCGATGCAGTACGTCTCGTCGTCGACCATGCGCTGCAGGCCACGGATCTGGCCCTCGATCCGGCGCAGCCGCTTCAGGTAGTCGTCCTTGTCCGTGATGTAGCCGTGAGCCATGACCCAGCTCCCTCCAACCGTCGCTACCGTACCCCCCTAGGGTATCTCGGTAAAGCGGCACGTCCAACGCTGTGACGCGGAAGTCAATCGACGCACCCCCTTGACCACCTATACCCCCGGGGGGTAACAATGACGCCGTAAAGCAGATACCCCCCGGGGGTACCAAGGAGGTTCGGTCGTGTCCCGCAATCCGCGCCGGTGGTGGGCCCTCGCGCTCATCGCCCTCGCCCAATTCATGGTCATCATGGACACCTCGATCATCGGTGTCGCCCTGCCGAAGATGCAGAACGACCTCGGCTTCACCCCGAGTAATCTGTCCTGGGTCTTCAACGCCTACGTCGTCGCCTTCGGTGGCCTGCTGCTGCTCGGCGGCCGCCTGTCCGACCTGTACGGCGCCCGCCGCATCTTCGCCACCGGCTGGGCCGTCCTGCTCGCCGGGTCCGCTGCCGCCGGGCTGGCCGGCACCGTCGAACTCGAGCTCGCCGCCCGCGCCGTCCAGGGCGCCGGTTCCGCCCTGATCGCCCCGTCCGCGCTAACCCTGCTGATGATGCTTTTCGGTAACCGGCCTGCCGAGCTCACCAAGGCCCTCGCCCTGTACGGGGCGGCAGCACCGGCAGGCGGCACCGCAGGGGTGTTCCTCGGCGGCGTCATCACCGAGTACGTCGCCTGGCCGTGGGTGTTCTACCTCAACATCCCGATCGCCGTGCTCGCTCTGATCGCCACCCCGGCGCTCATGCCCGCGGGCGGCAACCGCCCCGGCAGCCTCGACCTGGCTGGCGCCCTCACCGTCACCGGCGGCCTGGCCGCCGCCGTCTACGCCATCGTCCGCGCCCCCGAGGCCGGCTGGAACACCGCCTTGACCTGGCTCACCCTCGCCGGTTCTGCCGTCCTGCTCGCCGCGTTCCTGCTCATCCAGGCCCGCCGCCGGCAGCCGCTGATGCGGCTGGGCATCTTCACCAGCCGCAACCTGACGGCGGCGAACCTCGCCCAGCTGCTGCTCGGCGCGGCGTGGATCCCGATGTGGTTCTTCCTCAACCTCTACCTGCAGCAGGTCCTCGGCTTCAGCGCGTTCCCCAGCGGCGCCGCGCTGCTGCCGATGACCGTTCTCATCATGGTCGGCATGATCGTCCTCGCCCCGCGCGTCATCGGACGATTCGGCACGAAGACCACCCTGGTCGCGGGACTCGCGGTGCTGGCCGCCGGTCTGGGCTGGCTCGCACTGATCCGCCCGACCGGCAACTACCTGACCGACGTGCTGCCCGCCTCCCTCGTCGCGGCCCTCGGCATGGCCCTGGCCTTCATCCCATCGCTGGGCACCGCCCTGTCCAGCGCACGCCCCGAGGAAGGCGGTCTCGCCTCCGGCATCGTCAACACCAGCTACCAGATCGGCTCCGCCCTCGGCCTGGCCGCCATGACCGCCCTCGCCGCAGCCAACGGCGCAGACGCCCTCGGCGACCCAGCCGCCCTCACCGACGGCTACTCGGCAGCCCTGCTCGGCGCCGCCGGCATCGCCCTTGCGGCCGCCGTCCTCGCCGCGATCACCCTCACCGGCCGCGACGGCAAGCCCGCCGCCACGCAACCCGAGAACACGCCGGCCACCCGATGACCACCGGGTGCTGTCCCAGCGCTCCGCCGGAGCCCTTCCGGCTCCGGCGGAGCACAGGGCAGACCCCGCCCCCACTCGCTCACCCGCAACGAAAAGAAACGATCGAGATGCCCACACTCCTGAACGACACCAACGCTCACCCTGCCCACGCCACCGCCTCCAGCAGCAGAGCACGACGCGCCGCGCGCGCCGGACTTTGGGCACTACCGGCCTACGGGCTCCTGCTCGGCCTGAGCACCTGGACCCACCAGCCGCCGATAGACGACTTCGACGCCTACGCCCGCTACATCACCACCGACGTCTTCCTGATCAGCCACCTCGGCGCCAGCATCTTCGGCGCAGCCCTGGCCGTCCTCGGCGCCGTCGCGGTCACCGCGTTCCTCGCCCACGGCCGCGCCGCCCGTACCGCCGTCGCCGGACTGGTGCTGACCACGATCACCAACGTGTTCCTGGCCTCAACCTTCGGCAGCGCCACGTTCGTCCAGCCGGGAATCGGCCGCGCTCACCTTGCCGGGACGCCGGGCATGCCGGCCCTTAACGCCGACACCGCCTACGGCCCGGCGTTCTTCGTCGTCGCCCTGATCGCCACGTCCTTCCTGATCGTGTCCGCGATCGTGCTCGGCACGGCGATCGCCCGCACCGACCGGCGTTTGCGCTGGCATGGCATCGCCTACGCCGTCCTGCTCCCGGCCTTCGCGATCACCGGCTTCGCCCTGCAGTCCGCCCAGCCGTGGACCGGCTTCGCCCTCGCCGCCGCCACCGCCCCGCTGGCTGTACGGCTGCCCCGGCTCAGCCGGTGACTCACCCCGGGCACAACTATCGGCCGGTCCGAGTTGATCCCCACGCCGAGTCGTCGGCGAGGACTCGGTCCGACGCCAAGGCATGCATACTGCGGTCGTCCGCTCCCGCCGGCCCTGACCCGCCCTGCCCCCACCCGTTCCTGGGTGCGGGCACAGGTCAGGGCAGGTGCGACGGTTCCAGATCACATGTTCGCCGGTCAGCAGCCATCGACGGGCGTGGAGAGTAGACCCCTACGCGCCGATGGCGGTCGGCATTACCGTTTCTGTTCAAGAGGGCGGACGACGGCGGCCGAGGTCGAGCGGAGCTGGTCGCGAAACTGTGTGTTTTCGGTGGCGAGCACGTTAACGATGCGGGTGAGCATGCCGTTCTCGCTCTCCAGGTTTGTGATGCGCTCGGTTGCTTCGGCCAGTCGGCGTTTGATCGTTTCGAGGTCGTCGCGGAGCCGGCGCTCACTGTCGGGAACCTGACCTTGCGCACGGACTTGGGCGTAGAACAGGTCTTTGAGGTCGGTGTGGCGATGCGTCAGTACGTGCCTCTTGACGTCGGCTTCTTGGGCAAGGGCGACGATCGTCAGTGCGCCGGTGGAGCGTAGAGGTGTACCGGCCAGCAGTCTGGCGGCTGCGGCCTTGATGGCATCGCGTTCGTCTACGTGTTCGCTGGTCATGAGGGTGTCCTGCCGGTGGTCCGGTTGTTGCGGTGGTGCTGGGCTCGGTCGGTGAGTGCTGCGGCTTCGCTGCGCAGGCGGTCGGCCAATGGGGTCGGCGTGGCTGCGGAATCGGCCTGGGCGTGTAGTTGAGCGGCGTGCTGGAGCATCCGGGCGGCGTGCTGGTCAGTGCGGGCGATGTTGGCGCAGCGCGGCTGGCATCGGTCTAGGCTCGGGGTGTCGTTCTTGACGCGGCCGGGGTGGCACAGCGCCTTGTCCCGGTCGTAGTTGCAGAGCAGGAAGGCCTCCTGGTTCTCGAAGACGGTCAGCCCGGGATCGTCGAGCAGGGCCCGGGCTTGGCGGTGGGTGGCGATGATGCCGCCGAAGCGGTGGTGTGCATGGTTTGTTGCATCGATGAGCCGCCGGGCGGCCGGCCCAGAGATTCCTTCGTTGTTGTCGATGGCCTCGTTCAGATCGCTGAGGCGTCCGGCGATGTCGCGGGCGGTCTCGATGTCGATCAGCTTGTGGATGCCGTCGCGGGAGCGGCTGTAGTAGCCCTCGCTGACGATGGTGCGCAGGTGCCCGTACTGGACGGCCAGCGCGACCAGGCCGCCGGGGCGGCGGGCGATGTGCCAGGCCAGTGTGCGACGGAACCGGGAGATCCCGATGGCGCCGTCCGGGTCCGGCGGGATCATCTCGGCGGGGCGGCCCGCCGCCTTCGCACAGTCGTTGACCCAGCTGATGAGAAGCTCGATGCGGTGGGCGACGGTCTTGTGGGTCAGCGATCTTTCCGGGCCGTGGTCCCGCTGCAGAACGGGAGAATCGAGTCGGAACAGCAGATCGCGCTCACCGACGATGCGCTCCATGACCCTGATGGCGCGGACCACCGCAGGGATGGCAACCCATGGGGTGTCGCGGTCCAGCCCGGCAGAGAGATGGACGCCGTCATCGTCTCGCGCGTTCTTGAACACCTTGCCATTGATCAAAAACCGCTGCGGGCCGGCCTCGGCTGAGACGCCCTCCGGTTGCGGACAGCAGCCTGACCGCAGTGCGAGAACTTCGGCTGGACGCATACCGGTCAGGTAGGCGATAACCACGAAACACGCGGTGACCAGATGCCGGTGCAGAGCGTCGATGGAGTAGAAGTCGAACCCCCGCTGCCACGGGGTTCCGGCGATCGTGGCGGTGACCGGGGTGCTCAGTCGGCACGGTCCCGGGTTCGCCGCAGCGGCTGCGGTCCAGCGTGGGCGTTGCAGCACTATCAGGGCCTGGCTGATCCGGGTGCTCGTGACGGCGGCGAGGAACAGCGAAGGCAGCGTCCGCTCGCGTCCGCCGTTGCGGCTCCGCGACGGCATTGGCTGCCCGCGGTGCAGCAGATCCTCCAGGTATGCCTCGATCTTCGGGAATGCCTCGGTATTCACAGGGCCGGTTCGGGTCCTGGCATGGGTGGCGGTGCGCAGCTGCTGCGCTTCGGTGAAGGCGGTGAGGATGTCGTCTGCGAAATCCTCGACGAACCGCAGCGCCCAGATCAGCAGCGGCCCCATGGTGTCCGGGCTGACGGCGTCGGTGTTGTTCTCGCCGCCAGCGCCACCGGCCGGCAGGTAGTCGTCGACGCCGTCGGTCAGCCAGGGCGGCGCGGTGAGGTGGTGCTCGGAGGGCAGGTGCCGGTCGCCGTAGTAGTGGAGCCTGGCCAGTGCCACCAGCGTGCCCTTGACGGTGTCGCGAGCCAGCCCGCGCTGCACGAGTGGGCGTACGTAGTCGGCCATGTCGGCGGCGGTCACGTCGGGCAGGGCGGTGATGCTGCGATCGGCGGCCCAGATCGCGAAGTTTCGCCAGGCGACGATGGTGTGGTATGCCAGCGCGATGCTGGGTTTGGTCACCATGCGATTGCCGTGCTCGGCAACGAGGGCTTCTGGCAGCGCGTGACGGAACATGATCCAGGCCGCGGCGCGCAGACTCTCCCGGAACCCCGGTGGCACGCGTTCCCACAGGATCTTGTGGTTCGCCGCTGACGGGTTCTCGGACATGGGCATGATCGGCCACTGCGCGTCGCCGAAGCGGGGGATCAGGTGGCGTCGCTCCGGCGGGACGCTGCCAGGATCGATCACCGGAGTGTCCGAATGAGGTACGGGACTGAAGTCCCGGTGCGGCGAGGCGCTCATGCCGGCGATCCCTTCGTCAGCAGGCTCTCGATCATCTGCCGGTCCTCATCCGTGGCCGCCGCGAGGGCGTCGTCCCACTCGGTCACAGTGAAATCAGGGGCACGCCGGATGCCGCCCAGGCGCTGATGATGCTGGTCCCAGTCGTGCAGCCACTGGTCGGCTGGAAGCACCGCCCGTAGATCGCTCAGCGCTCGGTGCAGCAGCGCCAGCCGGGGCAGATGCCGGGGTGTGATCACGGCATTGGGGCAGGCGAAGCAGAGCAGGAACGAGGCCCGGCATCCGGTGCCGTGCTCGCTGAACGGGCTGTGGTGGTAGTCGGCGCAGCTGGCCGTTGCGGTGTCGTCGGCGGCATCCGTCTCAGCGCGCGACAGCGTTGCGCGAAAGTGCGCGCGGGCGAACTCGACCGCGTCGTTGACGCCTGCCTCGATCACGGCTTGAGCCTGCTGTTTAGTTTGCGGATCGGGAAGCACGTAGACGCGGTCGTGGGTGTCTCGGCTGTGCTGGATCAGCTCCGGCTGGTTGGCCAGGACGAAGGTCTTGCGCAGCCTCCGCAGGTTCACCTCGATGCCGCCTTGGCCGAACGGCACTCGCCGGTGGCCGCCGCGAGGGGTGTTGGTCAGGTCGTCGAGAGTGACCGCGTATTCGATGTTCACCGGAGCCGCCGAGGTGTCCCGGGTGTGCCAGACGAGCAGTCTGCTGCTCGGGGTGCCGGCCAGCGCGAGTGCCGCCCGGCCGGGGGCGGTCGCCTCGATCGCCTCGCTGATCAACCGGCCCGGCGACGACGCTCCCCAGTCGGTGAGGTTGCGGCTCTCGTAGCGATGCTGGACATGGCGCCGCGGCTTGTGCAGCTCGACGCGATACACCACGGCGTTCTCATCTTCTCCGGAGACGATCTGCGGAACGTCGAGTTCGGCGATCGAGCTGGCATTCCAGCCGTAGGTGCACACCATCAGCATCAGCAGCGCCCGCGCCTCGCGCGGCGTCAGGAACAGCCGGGCCCACGTGACGTCGGCCCGCGAACCACCCAGCACGATCGTGTCGCGATACCGGATCCGCTGCTCCCCGCCGATCGCGGTGTAGGTCGGCGGTCGGCCTGTCCGGGCGATGTGATCGAGCAGCCGGCCGAGGTGCCACTGTTCGCCCGGCTCGTTGAATTCCCCGGCCCGCCACCGGCGCAGATGCTCGGCGTTGGCCCGGATCCGCAGCAGCGCCGCGCGGAACGTCTGCGTCGTGTGCACCTTGATCGCATCGAACTCCTGCGCGGTGTAGGCGGTCTCCCGCACCGTCTCCTTAGGCAGCCGCCGCATGATCAGATCCCTGGTGGCCTGCGGCAGACGCGGATGCCCACGCAGAAACCCCGCGGTGAACTTCAGCAGTCCGCTTTGGCGCTCGCCCGTGGCCAGCCGCCACGCCGCCCAGATCGCCGGCGTGATGGCGGGCAGATCCTGCGGTTGCGGGCGTTGCTCGGACAAGAACTGAGCGAACAAGCGCAGCATCTCGAACGCCCATCCGCTGGTGGCCACCGACCGCCAGGTGCCGCCCGGCCCGACGAACTGCGCGAACTGCTCCGCCAGGCCGCGGGCCAGCGGCTGGTGCACCGGCAGAACCGCGAAGTCGTAGGCAGCGCGGCGGCCTTTCTCATCCAGGTGCGTGACCACCAGCCCGGCCTGCTCCAACACCCGCGGCCGGTGCGGCCGTACGTCGTCTGGACGTGCCGCCGGTCGTCCCCTGCTCATGCCGGAACCTGCGCGTCCAGTACCCGCCCGGACAGCCGCGCCAACTGGGCCAGGACCTCGGTGCTGTCATCGCCCGCAGCCTCCTCGAGCAGCAAGGATCTGACCTGTAGATCGGCCACGGGAGCGGCGTAAATCGTTCGTGTGGTCTCCTCGCTGGCGTGCCCCAGCAAATCCCGGACCAGCCCCCAGACATCGCCGTAGAGCTCACGCATCGCCCGACGTTCCTCCGGGCTCAACCCGAACCGCCGGTCCAGAGCATGTTGCAACACCACCAGCATGTGCAGGGCAAAGCTGTGCCTGGCCATATGCGGCGTGAACCACGGCGGCTGCGCCACCCGGCCGGTCAGCACCGTCTGGCAGCGCTGTGAAGCGGCACGATAGACCGCCTCCCACGAGTGCGGCTGGAATGGAGTTCCGTCCTCGGCCAGCCACAACCACAACGGCTCCAACCCGTCCTCTCCCCGGACGAACAGCCGCGCACGCTCCTCAACGCCGACCATGTCCAGGTCGCGCCGCATCGCTGTGCCATCCGAGTCCGTCCAGTGCAACGTCGTCTCACGCCATCCGGACCGGCGCGTCACCACCCGCAGGCCCGGCGTGGCCTCGTAGCGGCCGGCGGCCTGGGCACGGCGGACCGCAGCCCGCCGTGTCGTACCGATGTAGGCCGTAACGGCGCCGAGGGCCTCAGCCGAGGCGTAGAAGGTTCGCGGCTTGCGGGACTTGGTAACCTGCCGGCCCAACCGGCCGCAGCCATAACGATGCGTCGCCGAGCCCAGCGCCGGAACCTCGATCGTCAGCAGCGAGGCACCCTCACTACGGCGCAGACCGGAAGTGAACAGCAAGTCGGAGTAGGCCGCGTTGCGATCATCGTTGCGGCCGCGCCAGGACCGATCACGCCTAACGACTTGGTGCGCGATTGATGCCTGATCAGGCTCGTCTGGGCGGTTCTGGTGGTAGTTGTTTACCGCTCAGCGGCGCGGTCGGACACCAGT